>CAUTUU010000013.1:0-36074 GCA_963541545.1 uncultured bacterium
GGGTCTTTTTTCACGAGATAGTTTTTTTCTGACCTTGGCGTGCTATAATGGTAATAGAAAGAGTAAAGGTGGGTAAGTCAAAGATGAATTGTACGATTAGAAATATGATTAAGTCTGATATTGAATCCTTATCTCATGGATTTATGAATCAAGGTTGGCCTGGTAGAGAGGAAATTTTGGCTAGATATTTTCTGGAACAGGAAAGTGGGGAGAGAGAAGTCTTAGTTGCAGAGATTGATGGTGCTGTAGCGGGCTACGTTACCATTTTGCCCTCTGCTAAACATGGTCCTTTTGCAGAAGTCTATCCAGAATTATCAGATTTTAATGTGTTTGAGCCTTTTCGAAATCAAGGGATTGGGAATCAACTGCTAGAAGAAGCAGAAAAACGAGTCAAGTTTATTTCGAGTAAGGTCACTCTTGGTGTAGGTTTGCACTTAGGCTATGGCCCTGCCCAGAGATTGTATATCAGACGGGGCTACATTCCAGATGGGACAGGTGTCTGGTATCGAAATCAACCCTTGGAAATGAATGCAACTAGCCAAAATAATGATGATTTGGTTTTGTATCTAGTAAAGGAATTCGGATAAGAGATAAGGATTTTATTGGGGATGTGGGATTTCTCTACTTTATGGTATAATGGAAAGAGTTAGATTGAAAGAGGTAGTGAGATGGATGCGAAATTAAGATACAAGGCAAAGAAAATCAAGATTGTCTTTTTTGATATTGATGATACCTTGCGGAATTCAAAGACAGGTTTTATTCCGTCTTCAATCCCAACTGTTTTTAAGCAATTACGTGAGAAAGGAATTTTGACAGGTATTGCTTCTGGACGGGGGATTTTTGGTGTCGTGCCAGAGATTCGTGAACTCAATCCTGACTTTTTTGTAACCTTAAATGGTGCCTATATTGAAGATAAAAAAGGTCAGGTTATTTATCAACATCAGATTGAGAAGTCAGATGTTGAGGAGTATATCTCCTGGGCCAAGCAAGAGGGAATTGAGTATGGCTTGGTTGGTAGTCATAATGCTAAGTTGTCGACTCGCACCGATATGATGAGTGAGGCTATCAATCCAATTTATCCCGACTTGGATGTGGATCCAGATTTCCATGAAAAAGAAGACATCTATCAGATGTGGACTTTTGAAGATAAAGGGGACGATTTACGCTTGCCTGACAGTCTCTCAGACAAACTTCGCATGGTTCGTTGGCATGACCATTCGTCTGACATTGTGCCGATTTCAGGCTCTAAGGCGACGGGTGTGGAAAAGGTTGTGGAACACCTAGGCTTGAAACCAGAGAACGTCATGGTCTTTGGAGATGGGCTCAACGACTTGGAACTCTTTGATTACGCTGGAATCAGCGTCGCAATGGGAATTTCTCATGAAAAAATCAAAGAAAAAGCAGATTATATAACAAAAACACTAGAAGAAGATGGCATTTTTGATGCCTTAGAAGGATTTGGTATGGTAGAAAAAGAATTGCATTTCCCACAAGTAGACATTGAAACAGTAGAAGGTCCTCTTGCGACTATTAAGACCAATCACGGAGACTTGCGTATCAAGCTCTTCCCTGAACATGCTCCTAAAACAGTGGCTAACTTTGTTGCTCTTTCAAAAGATGGCTACTATGATGGTGTCATTTTCCATCGTATTATCAAGGACTTTATGATCCAAGGTGGAGATCCAACTGGAACTGGTATGGGGGGCGAGTCAATCTATGGCGAATCTTTTGAGGACGAGTTCTCAGAAGAACTTTACAATATCCGTGGTGCCCTTTCTATGGCCAATGCTGGTCCAAATACCAACGGCAGCCAGTTCTTTATCGTGCAAAATCAACACCTGCCATATTCTAAGAAAGAAATTGCTCGTGGTGGTTGGCCAGAACCGATTGCGGAAATCTATGCCAACCAAGGTGGGACACCACACCTAGACCGCCGTCATACTGTTTTTGGTCAGCTAGCTGATGAAGCTTCTTACGCTGTTTTGGACGCCATTGCTGCTGTTGAGACAGGAGCTATGGACAAGCCAGTTGAAGATGTTGTGATTGAAACAATTGAAATCGAGGACTAAGATGAAAATCGGTGATAAACTAAAGGGCCGTATTACAGGGATTCAGCCCTACGGTGCCTTTGTTGAGCTAGAGACGGGTGATACGGGGCTGATTCACATTTCAGAGATTCGGACGGGATTTATTGAAAATATTCATGAAGCCTTGAAAGTCGATGAAGAGGTTCAAGTTCAGGTAGTGGATTTAGATGAATTTACAGGGAAAGCCAGTCTTTCTATCCGTACTTTGGAGGAAGAAAAGCACCAGTTTCCGAGACGGAGACGCTTTTCAAGCGACCGCTTTAACTACGGCTTTGCGCCCCTCAAACGAATGATGCCAATTTGGACCAAGGAAGCTCTTCAACATTTGAAGAAGCAGAAGAATTAGCTAGAAATCTATATTCTTTGTAATGTTAATATAAATTTGCTATAATAGGACCATGGAAGAAGAACAATTATTAAAATTAGGAGAGCGCATTAACCAGCTCTTTTCGACAGATATTAAAATCATTCAAAATAGAGAGGTTTTTAGCTATTCGGTGGATAGTGTTCTCTTGTCACGCTTTCCACGTTTTCCTAAGAAGGGCTTGATTGTGGATTTCTGCGCTGGGAATGGAGCAGTGGGGCTTTTTGCCAGCACACGTACTCAGGCACAGATATTGGCTGTTGAGATTCAGGAGCGTTTGGCGGATATGGCTGAACGCTCTGTCCGTTTGAATGGATTAGAGGAGCAAATGCAGGTCATCTGCGACGATTTGAAAAATATGCCTGCTTACATTCAGGGAAGTAAGGTGGATATGATTTTGTGTAATCCGCCTTATTTCAAGGTGGATCCTCATTCCAATCTGAATGAGAGTGAACATTACCTCTTGGCGCGCCACGAAATCACGACCAATTTGGAAGAAATCTGTCGTAGTGCCCAGAGTATTCTCAAATCCAATGGGCGCTTGGCAATGGTTCATCGTCCTGACCGACTCTTGGATATCTTGGACATGTTGCAACGGCATAATCTAGCTCCTAAGCGCCTGCAGTTTGTTTATCCAAAGCGGGAAAAGGAAGCCAATATGCTCTTGATTGAGGCTATCAAGGATGGCTCGACAAGTGGTTTTAAGGTTTTACCTCCTTTGATTGTCCACAATGATGATGGTTCCTATACGCCCGAACTTGAAGAGATTTATTATGGATCATAAGGCTTATATGTATGTGCTGGAGTGCCGTGATGGTTCTTATTATACAGGGTATACGACTGATGTGAGAAGACGCCTCGCTGTCCACAATAGTGGGAAGGGGGCAAAATATACACGAGCCCGCTTGCCAGTCAAACTCATCTATGCTCAAGGTTTTGCCAGTAAGGAAGAAGCCATGTCGGCTGAAGCCCTTTTCAAGCGTAAGAAACGACCGCAGAAGGAAATATTTTTATCTGAAAATCAAGATAGAAATTTACTAATACTCAATGAAAATCAAAGAGAAAACTAGGAAGCTAGCCGTAGGTTGCTCAAAGCACTGCTTTGAGGTTGTAGATAGAACTGACGTGGTTTAAATTTGATTTTCGAAGAGTATCAGTTATTTTGAAGAGTTGTGAGGAGTCCTTTGACTCCTCTTACTTTTGTCAAAAAGCGAAAAAAATGCTACAATAAAGAGAATAAAGAAACGAGGTATTATCATGTCTAAGATTCTAGTATTTGGTCACCAAAATCCAGACTCAGATGCCATCGGGTCATCTGTAGCCTTTGCCTACCTTGCAAAAGAAGCTTACGGTTTGGATACTGAAGCTGTTGCCCTTGGAACTCCAAATGAAGAAACAGCCTTTGTCTTGAACTATTTTGGTGTGGAAGCACCACGTGTTATCACTTCTGCCAAAGCAGAAGGTGCAGAGCAAGTTATCTTGACTGACCACAATGAATTCCAACAATCTGTATCAGATATCGCTGAAGTAGAAGTTTATGGTGTTGTAGACCACCACCGTGTAGCTAACTTTGAAACTGCAAGCCCACTTTACATGCGTTTGGAACCAGTTGGATCAGCTTCTTCAATCGTTTACCGTATGTTCAAAGAACATGATGTAGCTGTTCCTAAAGAGATTGCTGGTTTGATGCTTTCAGGTTTGATTTCAGATACCCTTCTTTTGAAATCACCAACAACACACCCAACAGATAAAGTCATTGCTCCAGAATTGGCAGAATTAGCTGGTGTAAACTTGGAAGAATATGGTTTGGCTATGTTGAAAGCTGGTACAAACTTGGCTAGCAAATCTGCTGACGAATTGATTGACATCGATGCTAAGACTTTTGAATTGAACGGAAATAATGTCCGTGTTGCTCAAGTAAACACAGTTGACATCGCTGAAGTATTGGAACGCCAAGCAGAAATTGAAGCTGCAATGCAAGCTGCCAACACAGCAAATGGCTACTCTGACTTTGTCTTGATGATTACAGATATCGTCAACTCAAACTCAGAAATCCTAGCACTTGGTGCTAACATGGACAAGGTTGAAGCAGCCTTCAACTTTAAACTTGAAAATAACCATGCTTTCCTTGCTGGTGCTGTTTCACGTAAGAAACAAGTGGTACCTCAATTGACTGAAAGCTTCAATGCTTAAGATTTTGAGTGTTAATTCAAATTAGGAAAGGCTAGTTTGACTTATAACGAAAGGAGTTTCGGCTCTTTTTTTTCTAGGAGTGAAGCATGTTAGCAAATGGCAATTTGATTTTTGTGAGAGATGAGTCGGACATGGGACAGGCCATCCAGACTTCCACAGGCAACTATAGTCATGTTGCCATTTATTTGGATGGGATGATTTACCATGCTAGTGGAAAGGCGGGTGTTATCTGTCAGGAACCAGCAGACTTCTTTGAGCCTAATCACTTGTACGACCTCTATGTTTACCCAGAACTAGACATCCAGTCGGTGAAGGAGAGAGCTTGCAAACATCTTGGAGCTCCCTATAATGCTTCTTTCTATCCAGATGGAGTTGGTTTTTATTGTTCCCAGTATATGGCAGAAATCCTACCGATTTTTGAAACCATTCCCATGAAATTTGGGGATGGTGAGCAGGAGATTAGTGATTTTTGGAGGGAGTATTATAGAGAACTAGGTCTGCCTGTTCCTCTGAACCAAGCTGGAACCAATCCTAGTCAGTTGGCAGCATCGCCTCTGTTACAATGTACAGAAAGGAATCTTCATGATTCAGATTTTTAATCCTTCTCGTTTGACGAGACAGCCATTTTTTGGAGAATTAATCCGCTATCTGGACCAGCATGATGATGTGATTCTACGGGAAATCAAGGCTCAATTTCCAGATGTGGCAGTTGATAAACTCATGGAAGAGTATATAAAGGCTGGCTTGATTCGTCGGGAAAATAAGCGTTATTACCTTAATCTTCCTATGCTTGAGTCCCTTGATAATCTTGAACTGGATCAAGAGATTTTTGTCAGAGAAGATAGTCCAGTCTATCAAGCCTTGTCGGAGCAGCGTTTTGAGACGGAATTGCGAAATCAGACCAATGCAGCTATTTTAGTTGAAAAGACCGATTTTGCGCGAACAAAAATGACCCTGTCCAATTATTTCTACAAGGTCAAACAGCAGTATCCTTTGACAGAAAAACAGCAGGAACTCTATGACATTTTGGGAGATGTAAATCCTGAGTATGCTCTCAAATATATGACAACTTTTTTGTTGAAATTTCTCAAAAAAGATCAGCTCATGCAGAAACGACGTGATATCTTTGTGGACAGTTTGGTAGTCCTAGGCTATATTGTCCAAAATGAAGATGGAAAGTATGAGTTGGCCGTCGATTTTGATAAGGAAAGATTAACTTTCTACTTGGCGTGATTTCTTGTCTCTGAGCACATTGTTTGACTTTCCTTAGTATTCGGTATAAACTATATGTAACCGGTAACACATATCGGAATAAACCAAAGGAGACAATCATATGTCACTTGAAAACAAATTGGAACAAGCAACAGGCGCTATCAAAGAAGGATTCGGTAAAGTTACTGGAGATGGTAAGACTGAAGCAGAAGGCGCTGTAGAAAAGACAGTTGCTAAGGCAAAAGAAGTAGTTGAAGATGCGAAAGATGCTGTAGAAGGTGCCGTTGAAGGTTTGAAAAACGCTTTTAAATAAAGATAGAAAAAATCAAGGGTTTCATTTCCCTTGATTTTTTTACTATCTTATAAATAATTTTCTGCGACGGCTGCATCTCCTGGATAGGCTTCTTTCTTGCCTTGGACGATTTGGTAGCAATCGGCCCCCTTACCAGCGATAATGACAGCATCTAATTCTTGGTTTGTGATAGCCATAGCTGCCTTGATGGCTTCTTGGCGATCCGCAATCTTTTCAACAGGATGATTGATGTAGCTACTAATTTCATCTGCAATGGCCATTGGGTCTTCATAGTTGGGGTCATCAGCAGTCAGAAAGACTTGAATCTCAGGGTGTTGATTAAGGAGGAGGCCAAAGTCCTTACGACGGCTTTCTCCCTTGTTTCCTGTCGAACCAAGAACCAATACAATCTTTCCAGTTTGATGAGTTTCTACAACATTGATTAGTTTTTTCAGACTGTCCCCATTGTGGGCATAGTCGATGAAAACCTTGGCACCATTTTTCTGAGTGAGAACTTCCATACGACCAGGAACACGGGTTGCTGCGATTCCTTTTTTGATGTCCTCAAGACTTGCTCCCAGACGGAGACAGGCAAGTCCTGCAGCGACTGCATTTTCTTGGTTAAAGTGGCCAATCAGTTGGATATCATAATCACCAGCGAGTTTCCCACTAGCTGAAAAGCTAAAGGCTTTAGAATTCTCGATTTGGTTACTGGACTGACTACCATAAAAATCATGGTCTTGATTTTCTACTTGTTCTTTCAAAACTGAGAAGTGGTCCATGTCGCTGTTAATGATAACTGCTCGGCTATTTTCCATCAAGAGACGCTTGTGGTAGAAGTAGTCTTCAAAGCTAGGGTGTTCAATCGGGCCGATATGGTCTGGGCTAATATTGAGGAAAACTCCTACATCAAAGGTGAGACCATAGACACGTTTGACCAGATAGGCTTGACTGGATACCTCCATGATGAGGTGGGTGCGGTCATTTTGCACAGCTTGATTCATCATATCAAAGAGGTCAATACTCTCAGGAGTTGTCAATGCTGACTTAAAGAAAGTCTTGCCATCTAGAGTTGTATTCATAGTCGACAACATAGCAGGTCGATGCCCTTGAGATAAAATGTTATAGGCGAAATAGGCTGCCGTTGTCTTACCCTTGGTTCCAGTGAAGGCAAGGAGTTTAAGTTTTTCCTGTGGATTGCCATAAAATTCCATAGCAATCAAACTCATGGCTTTCTTGATATCGCTGACGATAATGGCAGGAATACCAACCTCATAGTCCCTTTCGGCTACATACCAACCGAGGCCTTGAGAGATAGCTGAAAGAAGAAATTCCTTCTTAAAGGCAGCGCCCTTGACGAAAAAGAGGCTCTTCTCTTTGGCCTTGCGGCTGTCATAGCAGATGGTGTCAAAGACGACATCGCTATAGTTGTAGTGATAGAGTCCTTGGTCGATAATCTCGCGGAAGAGACCATCATTCTTTAATATATCTAATACGGTTTCAATCTTAATCATACTTTCTATTGTAAACCGAAAGTCGTAAATTTACAAGTGACAAGGAAAAGTTTATAATGGAAGATGAGGAATTTTTCCTAGTGATTAAAATAAAATGAGGAATCTATGTCTAACGAAAACAATCACCAGCAGGCCCAGATGTTGCGGGGAACTGCTTGGTTAACGGCTAGTAACTTTATCAGTCGCCTACTTGGGGCCATCTATATTATCCCTTGGTATATCTGGATGGGGTCTTATGCAGCTACGGCCAATGGTCTCTTTACCATGGGCTACAATATCTATGCTTGGTTCTTGCTAGTTTCAACAGCGGGGATTCCAGTTGCAGTGGCTAAGCAAGTGGCCAAGTACAATACCATGCGAGAAGAAGAGCATAGCTTTGCCCTGATTCGGAGCTTTTTAGGCTTTATGACGGGACTAGGTCTGGTCTTTGCTCTGGTCTTGTATGTATTTGCTTCTTGGCTAGCAGATTTGTCGGGTGTAGGTAAAGACTTGATCCCAATCATGCAGAGCTTGGCTTGGGCGGTCTTGATTTTCCCATCTATGAGTGTTATCCGAGGCTTCTTCCAAGGAATGAATAATCTCAAACCTTATGCCATGAGTCAAATCGCTGAGCAGGTCATTCGTGTTATCTGGATGCTCCTAGCTACCTTTATGATTATGAGAATGGGCTCAGGAGATTATCTAGCAGCGGTTACCCAATCTACCTTTGCGGCCTTTGTCGGCATGGTAGCCAGTTTTGCAGTTTTGATTTATTTCCTTGCTAAGGAAGGATTACTAAAAAGAGTCCTTGAAACAGGAGATAAGATTAACAGCAAGCGTCTTTTGGTCGATACCATTAAGGAAGCCATTCCTTTTATTCTGACAGGGTCTGCCATCCAACTTTTCCAGATTTTAGATCAGATGACCTTTATCAATAGTATGAGTTGGTTTACCAATTATAGTAATGAAGACTTGGTTGTCATGTTTTCTTATTTCTCAGCCAATCCTAATAAAATCACGATGATTTTGATTTCTGTTGGGGTTTCGATTGGTAGTGTAGGCTTGCCACTCTTGACTGAAAACTATATCAAGGGGGATTTGAGAGCAGCTTCTCGTCTAGTTCAAGACAGCATTACCATGCTTTTCTTATTCCTGTTGCCAGCAACGGTTGGAGTGGTCATGGTAGGAGAACCTCTTTATACCGTCTTTTATGGCAAGCCAGATAGTTTGGCCATGGGCTTGTTTGTCTTCGCAGTTTTACAGTCTACTATTTTAGGTTTGTACATGGTCTTGTCACCAATGCTTCAGGCCATGTTCCGCAACCGAAAGGCGGTTCTCTACTTTATCTATGGTTCGATTGCCAAGCTAGTCTTGCAAATACCTACCATCGCCCTCTTCCACAGTTACGGTCCTTTGATTTCTACAACCATCGGTCTCATTATCCCTAATGTCTTGATGTATCGGGATATTTGTAAGGTAACGGGTGTCAAGCGCAAGGTGATTGTGAAGCGAACCATTTTAATCAGTTTGTTAACTCTTTTCATGTTTCTAGTAGTTGGGACATTGCAGTGGATTTTAGGATTTGTCTTCCAACCAAGTGGACGTTTGTGGAGTTTCTTATACGTAGCCCTTGTTGGTGCCATGGGTGGCGGTGTTTATGGGTTCTTGAGTCTTCGTACCCATTTGTTGGATAAGGTGATTGGAAAAGCCCAAGCAGATCGCTTACGAATCAAATTAAAAATTTCTCAATAAATTTTTATAAATAAAGGGAATAATTTGAACGTTTCTATCAAGGAATGATTAAATTATTCTCTTTTTTATTATTTTGTAGAATAATTTCTATAGTTTGTAGATGGAATAATTAATTTTTTCAAAAAAACTATTGACTAAATAAAACACGAGTTGTATAATAAGACAAATATTTAAATCAGGAGGTTCTGGAGATGAAAAAGTCTAAGGCCAAGTATGCAACGCTTGCAGGTGCCGTGTTAAGTGCAGGTATTTTATTAAGTGCCTGTGGAAATTCTAGTACAGCGTCAAAAACATATAACTATGTTTACGTAAGTGACCCATCAAGTTTGAACTATCTAGCAGAAAATCGTGCAACAACCAATGATATTGTGACCAATCTGGTAGATGGTCTCATGGAAAATGACCAATATGGGAACTATGTCCCGTCCTTGGCAGAGGATTGGAGTGTTTCTCAAGACGGTTTGACCTATACCTACAAACTGCGTAAAGATGCTAAATGGTATACTGCAGATGGAGATGAATATGCTCCTGTAACTGCCCAAGATTTTGTCACTGGTTTGAAATATGCAGCTGATAAAAAATCAGAAGCCTTGTACTTAGTGCAAGAATCTGTAGCAGGTTTGGATGACTACATTAACGGTAAAACAAGCGACTTTTCAACTGTCGGAGTTAAGGCTCTTGATGACCAGACAGTTCAATATACCTTGACACGCCCAGAATCTTACTGGAACTCAAAAACAACATCAACTATTCTCTTCCCAGTAAATGCAGATTTCTTGAAATCAAAAGGGGATGATTTTGGCAAGGTAGACCCATCTAGTATTTTGTATAATGGACCTTTCTTGATGAAATCCTTTGTTTCAAAATCGGTCATCGAGTTCAAGAAAAATCCTAACTACTGGGATGCTAAAAATGTCTTTGTAGATGATGTGAAATTGGCTTATTATGATGGTAGTGACCAAGATGCACTGGCTCGTAACTATGTAGAGGGGGCATATAGTTACGCTCGTCTCTATCCAAATAGTTCAAGTTTTGAAGGGATTAAAGAGAAGAATAAGGATAATATCATCTATAGCTTGCAAGATGCTACTTCTTACTTCTTAAACTTTAACCTAGATAGAAAATCTTATAAATTCACTTCCAAGACAAGTGATGCTGAAAAGAAATCGACTCAGGAAGCAGTTCTTAATAAGAATTTCCGTCAAGCCATTAATTTTGCCTATGACCGCACGTCTTACGGGGCTCAATCTCAAGGAGAAGATGGGGCAACTAAGATTTTGAGAAACCTAGTCGTTCCTCCAAACTTCGTAAGTATCAACGGAAAAGACTTTGGTGAAGTAGTTGCGTCTAAAATGGTCAACTATGGTAAGGAATGGCAAGGAATCAACTTTGCGGATGCCCAGGATTCATACTACAATGCTGAAAAAGCTAAAGCCAAATTTGCTGAAGCTAAGAAAGAACTTCAAGCTAAAGGAGTCCAATTCCCTATCCATTTAGATAAAACTGTAGATTTAACCAATAAGGCAGAGATTCAAGGAATTAATTCCATGAAACAATCAATTGAATCTGTTTTGGGGTCTGATAATGTTGTGATTGATGTTCACCAACTCTCTACTGAAGACTTTGATAATACAAGTTATTTGGCTCAGACTGCAGCTCAGAAAGATTACGATCTATACAATGGTGGTTGGAGTGCAGATTATCAAGACCCATCAAGCTATCTTGAAATCTTTAATGTGAAAAGTGGTGGAGTTCTACAAAACTTAGGTTTAGAGCCTGGGGAAGTTAATGACAAGGCTAAGGCAGTTGGACTAGATACTTACACTCAGATGTTAGAAGATGCTAATAAAGAGCAAGATCCAGCAAAACGTTATGAAAAATACGCTGAGGCTCAAGCTTGGTTAGTAGATAGCTCGCTAGCAATTCCAAACGTATCACTTGGTGGAACACCAACATTGAGAAAAATTGTTCCTTTCTCAACACCATATTCATTGGCTGGTAATAAAGGGGTCGAATCATATAAATACCTCAAATTGCAAGATAAGACAGTCACAAAAGACGAATATGAAAAAGCCAAAGAAAAATGGCTAAAAGAAAAAGAAGAATCTAATAAAAAAGCTCAAGAAGAATTGGCAAAACACGTCAAATAAGGATTTTTCCAGCAAAACGATGGTTTCGAAAGAAGCTGTCGTTTTTTTATAGAATGATAGCGAAGTTGGAAGAAAAGTGCTTACATTTTTTTAAATTGTTTATTGAATCATGATATAATGAATATAATAAAAAGTTATGAAAAACTACGTTCGAAAATCTACCCAATGTTGATTGAAGTATGCACACGCTAGGGTAATGTTATAGGAGGGGTGCCATCTACTGGAAAAGTAAGATAAAATGCAACAAATGATAAGTTCTTCTTTTATGTGAAGAGTTCTTATCTGGCTATGTAGTAATCGTTATGGAGGTAATATCATGGGCGCTATTATGGAGTTTGCAACAGAAAAAAAGATTGCATCATTTCTTTCAACTTGTCGCATTGAAGGGCAAAAGAATTTTCTGATGGCCTTCAAGAAAAAGACATGGCTGAAATTCTTTATTGATTTCTTCGTTATAGGAGGAAGTTACTATGTTCAGTCGAGTGTGAAGCCTAAGATTCTGGCATTCACACCTAAGGGAATCTATTTGATGGACATCAGTGATATAACTGAAAATCGTTTTAATCAAGTCCTTGAGATGCCTTGGAATCAAGTTCAAGATTTTACTCATAAGTCAGTCTTGAATACAGTTAGGCTGAACTGGTATTATCAAAATGAAGCCTATATGTTTTCCGTGGATGTCGGTCAGATTAGTCAGCATGTGGGTCAGTATCAATTTAACAAAGAGCATTATGACTATTTAGCCCAACAGGATTTCTTTCAGTCAAAGTAAGCCCTAGCAAGGATTTTCACAAAAGAATCTAGAGTATTTTCTGGATTCTTTTTTAGCTTTACTAGCTAAGTGTATAGTTTGAAACTATAACTAGCTCTTGAAAAGAAGAAAATGAGTTGATGAAAATAAGTGGTACAATAGTTACTATAGATTTGGAGGTATTGTATGAGCAAGGAATTACACATCAACACAATTTTGGCCCAGGCGGGTATCAAGTCAGACGAAGCGACAGGAGCTTTGGTGACACCGCTTCATTTTTCAACGACCTATCAGCACCCAGAGTTTGGTCGCTCTACTGGGTTTGACTACACACGCACTAAAAACCCAACTCGCAGCAAGGCTGAAGAGGTCTTGGCAGCTATCGAGTCAGCAGACTATGCCCTGGCTACTAGCTCAGGTATGTCAGCTATTGTACTAGCCTTTAGCGTCTTTCCAGTAGGAAGTAAGGTTTTGGCTGTCCGTGACCTTTACGGCGGTTCTTTCCGCTGGTTCAACCAAGTGGAGCAGGAAGGTCGTTTCCATTTTACCTATGCCAATACAGAGGAAGAGCTGATTGCCGAGTTAGAAAAGGACGTGGATGTTCTCTATATCGAAACGCCAACCAATCCTTTGATGTTGGAATTTGATATCGAAAAACTAGCAAAACTGGCTCATGCTAAGGGTGCCAAAGTGGTGGTGGACAATACCTTCTATAGCCCTATCTACCAACGTCCAATTGAAGACGGAGCCGATATCGTCCTTCATTCAGCTACTAAGTATCTAGCAGGCCACAATGATGTCTTGGCTGGAGTGGTTGTGACCAATAGTTTAGAACTATACGAGAAACTCTTTTACAATCTCAATACGACAGGGGCAGTCTTGTCTCCGTTTGACAGCTATCAATTGATTCGTGGTCTCAAGACCCTATCTCTTCGTATGGAACGTTCAACAGCCAATGCCCAAGAAGTGGTTGCCTTTTTGAAGGATTCTCCAGCAGTTAAGGAAGTTCTCTACACTGGTCGTGGAGGTATGATTTCCTTTAAAGTAGCGGATGAAACACGCATTCCTCATATCTTGAATAGTCTCAAGGTCTTCTCCTTTGCAGAAAGTTTAGGTGGGGTAGAAAGTCTCATTACTTATCCAACGACACAAACTCACGCTGATATTCCAGCAGAAGTGCGCCATTCTTATGGTTTGACAGATGACCTCTTGCGCTTATCAATTGGAATTGAAGATGCCAGAGATTTGATTGCAGATTTGCGCCAAGCCTTGGAAGGATAAGACAAAGATGGGAAAATATGATTTTACAAGCCTGCCCAATCGTCTAGGGCATCATACCTATAAATGGAAAGAGGCGGAAACGGATAGCGAAGTCCTACCAGCTTGGATAGCAGACATGGACTTTGTGGTCTTGCCTGAAATTCACCAAGCTGTGCAGACTTACGCAGACCAGTTGGTTTATGGCTATACTTATGCCAGTGAAGAGTTAATTAAGGAAGTTCAAAAGTGGGAAGCCACACAACATGGCTATCACTTTGATAAAGAGGCCCTCGTCTTTATCGAGGGTGTGGTACCAGCTATCTCGACAGCTATTCAAGCCTTTACAAAAGAAGGCGAAGCAGTTCTGATTAACACCCCTGTCTATCCGCCTTTTGCTCGCAGTGTCAAGTTGAATAACCGCAGATTGATTACCAATTCTTTGGTGGAAAAGGATGGACTGTTTGAGATTGACTTTGAGAAGTTGGAGAAGGATTTGGTAGAAGAGGATGTCAAGCTCTATATCCTCTGCAACCCTCACAATCCTGGTGGACGTGTGTGGGAAAAGGAAGTATTGGAGAAGATTGGACAACTCTGCCAAAAACATGGTGTTTTGTTGGTTTCAGATGAGATTCACCAAGATTTGGCCCTCTTTGGTCACAAGCATCATTCTTTCAATACCATCAATCCTGACTTTAAAGAATTTGCTATTGTCTTGAGCAGTGCCACTAAAACCTTTAACATTGCTGGGACAAAAAATTCCTATGCCGTCATTGAAAATCCGAAATTGAGAGTGGCTTACCAGAAACGCCAGTTGGCCAATAATCAGCATGAAATTTCAGGTTTGGGTTATTTGGCGACAGAAGCTGCCTATCGCTATGGGAAGGATTGGCTAGAGGAACTCAAGCAAGTCTTTGAAGACCATATCAATTATGTGGTCGATCTATTAGGCAAAGAGACTAAAATCAAGGTAATGAAACCGCAAGGAACCTACTTGATTTGGCTTGATTTTTCAGCTTATGACCTGACTGATGAAAAATTGCAAGAGCTTTTGAGAAATGAAGCCAAGGTTATCCTCAATCGTGGTTTGGATTTTGGGGAGGAAGGAAGTCTCCATGCCCGCCTCAATGTAGCCATGCCTAAATCTCTGTTGCGAGAAGTTTGTCAGCGTATCGTGACGACTTTTGCCAAACGTTAAAAATCCAGCCTTCTAGGAGAAAAGTCTTCCTAGGAGGCTATTTTCATAGGCGAAAATATGGTATAATAAAAAGATAAGGTAAAGGTAAAAATATGGCTAAATTGATTCCGGGGAAAGTCCGTATCGAAGGCGTTGCCCTTTATGAAACTGGTAAGGTTGACATCATCAAGGAAAAGAACAATCGGCTCTACGCTCGCGTTGCAGAAGAAGAACTGCGCTATAGTCTAGAGGATGATTTGGTCTTTTGTGCTTGCGATTTTTTCCAAAAGAGGGGCTACTGTGTGCATTTGGCAGCGCTGGAGCATTTTTTAAAAAATGATGAGCGTGGTCAGGAAATCTTGCAGAGTCTGGAAGAAGGTCATGAAGAAAAAGAGGCCGTTGAAACCAAGGTGACCTTGGGTGGCAAGTTTTTGGATCGAATCTTGTCTCCAAAATCAGACCAAGCCTATGAATTATCGGCTGTCGGTCAGGTGGAAGCAGGAACCAATCATATCGTGTGGACGTTGAGAATCGGCCAAATCAATAGCCAAAAATACTATGTCATTCGGGATATTCCACTCTTTTTAAGGATTGTTGAGCAAAGAAAGTCTTATATGATTGGCAAGATTTATGAGGAGTCTCTTTCTTGGGAATCCTTTGATGAGGCCAGCCAAGAACTTCTGACTTTCTTGCGGGGACTAGTGGAGGAAGGACTGGTTCCAGACCTCTTTTTCCAAAACCAAGGTCGGCACCTCTTTTTTCCTCTGACTTTTTTTGAGCAGGGTGTGAATTTACTGATGACCTTGCCCCATTTTCAATTTGACCATCAAGTGGATAGCTACCAGAACCTACTTTTTCAGGATTTGCATGAGGAAGCCAATCTATTTGCCTTTACAGTAACAGAATACCCAGATTATTTTGAAATGGAAATCAGTGAGAGTCCAAGGGTCAATGTCTTTTATCAGGGAGCTGTGCTTTTCCATAAAGGACAGGTTTATTTTCAAACAGACCAGCAGATACGTCTTCTCAAGGAAATCAAAGCGCTGCCTGTGGATCAACATGGGAAAAAACACCTGCAATTTGATAGCAGTGACCGAGATAAGTTGGCTTCTTGTCTGACTCTTTTTAACCAGATGGGGACTGTCTCAGCTCCAGAACGCTTACAAATCAAAACGTTTTCTCCATCGTTTTACTTTGACAGGGAAGAAGACAATCGAATTCGTTTAGAAATCCAGTTTGATTATGGGGATAGACAGGTATCTAATCGACAAGAGCTAGAAGAATTACCATTTTCGAGTGATGCCGACTTAGAAGAAAGAATTTTCCAAGTCTGTCTGACAGCTGGCTTTGAAGCGGACTTTCAATCTTGGCGTCAGGCCTTAAAAGCCGAGTCTGTCTATCATTTCTTCCATGACATCATTCCAGTCTTTGAAAAACTGGGGAATGTTGACCTATCAGACCAGTTAGAAGAGCTCTATAACCTAGCGAGCCCTCAAGTGCAGATTGCTTCCAAGGGAGGTCTCTTGGAAATCCAGTTTGATTTTCAAGATATTGCCCAAGAGGAAATTGACCAAGCCATGCAGGCCTTGGTTGACAATCAGGATTTTTACATTGATTCGTCCAACAAAGTCTACTTTTTCGACGAAGAAACCAAGAAAATTCGCCAAAATTTACAGGAACTGGGGCAATTTGAGTTAAAAGATGGCTTCTTGCAGACTCGGAAATCCTTGGCCTACAGTTTAGCCCATCTCTTTGAAGGGCGAGACCGTGTGTCTTTTTCACAAGAATTCCAGAATCTGGCCCACGATTTGACGCATCCAGAGGACTTCCCTCGACAAGCAACTCAGGTTCAGGCTGATTTGCGAGATTATCAGGAAAAGGGAATCGGCTGGCTGCAAATGCTCCATCATTATGGTTTTGGTGGGATTTTGGCTGATGATATGGGATTGGGGAAAACCCTTCAGACCATTGCTTTTCTGACCAGTCAAGTGTCAAAAGAAAGTCGAGTCTTGATTCTCGCTCCGTCGGGTTTGATTTACAACTGGGCAGATGAATTTCAGAAATTTGCTCCACAGTTGGATGTGGTTGTTGTTCATGGTTTAAAAGCTAGTCGTGAAGAGATTCTTGCTGAAAGCCATCAAATCTATGTGACGAGCTATGCTACCTTCCGTCAGGACAGTGAGCTTTATCAAGGGATGGCCTTTGACTTCCTTTTCTTAGATGAGGCTCAGGTCATGAAAAATACCCAGACCAAGATTGCCCAGACCTTGAGACAGTTTGTGGTGCCGTCAGTCTTTGCCTTGTCAGGAACTCCTATTGAAAATCATCTGGGGGAGTTGTGGTCTATTTTCCAAATCGTCATGCCAGGACTCTTGCCAAGTAAGAAAGAATTTATGAAACTGCCAGCTGAGCGCGTGGCCCAGTTTATCAAGCCTTTCGTGATGCGGCGCAAGAAAGAAGAAGTTCTGACCGAATTGCCAGACTTGATTGAAGTAGTTTATAAAAATGAACTGGAAGACCAGCAAAAGGCTATTTACCTAGCCCAGTTGCAACAGATGAGAGATAGATTGGCTCAAGTTTCAGATCAGGAATTTCAGCGAAGTCGTGTGGAAATCTTATCTGGTCTGATGCGCTTGCGTCAAATTTGTGACACCCCTGCTCTCTTTATGGAAGATTACTCGGGTGCCAGTGGTAAACTGGATAGTCTTCGAGACCTGCTGGTACAGGTGGCGGACGGTGGACACCGTGTCTTGATTTTTTCTCAGTTCAAGGGAATGTTGGAGAAAATCGAACAAGAACTGCCAGACTTGGGCTTGACTTCCTTTAAAATTATGGGTTCAACCCCAGCCAAGGAGAGACAAGATATGACCAAGGCCTTTAATCAAGGAGAAAGAGATGCCTTTCTGATTTCTCTTAAGGCAGGTGGGGTCGGTCTGAATCTGACAGGTGCTGATACAGTGATCTTGGTTGACCTTTGGTGGAATCCTGCGGTGGAAGCGCAAGCCATTAGTCGTGCCCATCGGATGGGTCAGAAAGAAATGGTTGAGGTCTATCGCTTGGTGACTAAGGGAACCATTGAAGAAAAAATTCAGGAACTCCAAGAACAAAAGAAACATCTGGTGTCACAAGTATTGGACGGAACAGAGTCACGTGGCAGCCTGACCCTAGCAGAAATTAGAGAAATTTTGGGAATTTCTGAAGCCAGCACTTGAAAAATCAAGACAATACGCTATAATGAAGTGTTGAAAGGAAATAGAAAATGAAACAAGAACGATTTCCATTGGTGTCAGATGACGAGGTCATGTTGACTGAAATGCCAGTCATGAACTTGTACGATGAGTCTGATCTGATCAGTAATATCAAGGGAGAATACCGTGATAAGAATTATCTGGAGTGGGCTCCTATTACTGAAGAAAAACCAGTCAAACCGATTGAAAAGCAAGTAGGGGGACCTAAAAAGGCTCCATTAGGAGTCAAAAAAGAAGGAAAGAGCTATGCGGAGGTAGCACGTGAAGAAGCGCGTGCGGACTTGAAAAAGAAACGCTCAGCAAGCTATCTGACTAAGGATATCCTTCCTACAAGACGCCACTCTCAGCCAAGTCCAGTTAGACAGGGCAATCAACCGACGGCTTCTTTCCAAAAGGAAAATCCTGGTGAATTTGTCAAATACAGTCAAAAATTGACTCAGTCTCATTATATCTTGGCGGAAGAAGTGAGCCATATTTCTACTCAAACTGAGCAAGCAGAAACTGCAGGACCAAAGAAAAACAACTATGATTTTCTGAAGAAGAGCCAAATCTACAATAAAAAGAATCAACAAAAAGAACAAGAACGTCAGGTTGCCCAAGAGTTGAATCTGACAAGAATTACGGAATAGGGGAGAAAACATGTCAAAGACATATCATTTTATCGGAATTAAGGGATCAGGGATGAGTGCCTTGGCCTTGATGTTGCACCAAATGGGGCATAAGGTACAGGGATCTGATGTTGAAAAATACTACTTTACTCAACGTGGTCTTGAGCAGGCAGGAATTACTATTCTTCCTTTTGATGAAAAGAATCTAGATGGTGATATGGAAATTATCGCTGGAAATGCCTTTCGTCCAGATAACAACGTCGAAATTGCCTATGCGGACCAAAATGGCATCAGCTACAAACGTTACCATGAGTTCCTAGGTAGCTTTATGCGTGACTTTGTCAGCATGGGAGTTGCTGGAGCGCATGGAAAAACTTCAACGACAGGTATGTTATCTCATGTCTTGTCTCACATCACAGATACTAGCTTCTTGATTGGGGATGGGACAGGTCGTGGTTCGGCCAATGCCAAATATTTTGTCTTTGAATCTGACGAATATGAGCGTCATTTCATGCCTTACCACCCAGAATACTCTATCATCACCAATATTGACTTTGACCATCCAGACTACTTCACAAGTCTAGAGGATGTTTTCAATGCCTTTAACGACTATGCTAAACAAATTACCAAAGGTCTTTTTGTCTATGGTGAAGATGCAGAATTGCGTAAGATTACGTCTGATGCTCCAATTTATTATTATGGCTTTGAAGCAGAAGGTAATGACTTTGTAGCTAGCGACCTTCTTCGTTCTACAACTGGTTCAACCTTCACAGTTCATTTCCGTGGTCAAGAATTGGGTCAATTCCATATCCCAACCTTTGGTCGTCACAATATCATGAATGCGACAGCTGTCATCGGATTGCTTTATACAGCAGGCTTTGATTTGAACTTGGTGCGTGAACATCTGAAAACATTTGCTGGTGTTAAGCGTCGTTTCACTGAGAAAATTGTCAATGATACTGTGATTATCGATGATTTTGCCCACCATCCAACAGAAATCATTGCGACCTTGGATGCGGCTCGTCAAAAATACCCAAGCAAGGAAATCGTAGCAATCTTCCAACCACATACTTTTACTAGAACCATTGCCTTGTTGGACGACTTTGCCCACGCTTTGAACCAAGCGGATGCGGTTTATCTAGCCCAAATCTATGGATCTGCGCGTGAGGTAGACCATGGTGATGTCAAGGTGGAAGACCTAGCCAATAAAATCAACAAAAAACACCAAGTAATCACTGTTGAAAATGTATCTCCACTCCTAGACCATGAAAATGCTGTTTACGTCTTTATGGGAGCAGGAGATATCCAAACCTATGAATACTCATTTGAGCGTCTCTTGTCTAATTTGACAAGCAATGTTCAATAGGATTCTACCATGGAAATTCCAATTAAGATTATTCAGGCAAGTAAGGCTGATTTGGCTGAAATAGAGGTACTTCAAACTGCATCTTTTCCAGCTGAAAAGCAGCAACCTTCCCATATTTTAGAAGAAAGTATCCGTAAGTCTGCGGATACCTTTCTTCTAGCTAGGGATGAAAATCAACTTCTGGGCTATGTTCTAGGTGGTCCTCAACCACACAATTCGCAGTGTCTAAAAATACACTCTTTAGTCATCGAGGCTGACCATCATAGACAGGGCTTGGGAACGCTTCTTCTTGCGGCTATGAAAGAGGTGACAGTTGAGTTGGATTACAAAGGGATTCGTTTGGAGAGCCCTGATGAGTTGCTTTCATACTTTGAAATGAACGGTTTTATTGATGAAGAAGATTATGTAGCTAGTCAAGGTTTTAGTATGATTTGGTTTAATCCCTTTTATCTGGAGGCACAATGAACATCAGACAAGCAACATTAGAAGATTTGGATCGGATTGTCGAGATTGAACTAGAGAATTTCTCGGTCGAAGAAGCCATTCCTCGATCTGTCTTTGAAGCGCATTTGCGAGAAATTCAGACCTCTTTTCTGGTTGCAGAAAAAGAAGGCAGAATCATGGGTTACATCGAAGGACCAGTTGGTCCCCACCGCCATCTGCAAGACCAGTCTTTTACAGAAGAAATAAAAGACTATAGTCATAAGTCGGGTGGCTATATCTCTGTCACCTGTCTGTCGATTGCAAAGGAAGCACAAGGCCTCGGACTGGGTCAGAAATTGCTAACAGCCTTGAAAGAACTGGCTCTTGAACACGAAAGAGAAGGGATTAACCTAACCTGTCACGACTATCTCATTGCCTACTATGAAAAACATGGATTCGTCAACGAAGGTCTGTCCCAGTCAACCTTTGCAGGTGAAACTTGGTATGATATGGTCTGGGAAGCTAAAAAATAAGCCAGAAAAGCATGCTAGGTTGCTTTTCTTTCGTTTTTAAGATATAATATTATGGATTGTCAACGAGGAGGATAAACTTTTGAGTGAAAAGCCAAGAGAAGACGAAAAATTAAGCTTTAAAGAGCAGATTTTACGTGATTTAGAACGTGTCAAAAAATCTGAAGAAGATCAGGAGGAAGTTAATTTAGCTTCAATAAAACCCCAACTTTCTTCTAAAAATGACCAGTCGATAGAAGAGCTAATGGAAGATTCTTTATCAGCTGTAGAGGAGATTATGAGAAAAGCTCCTACCGTGCCTAGTCACCCAAGTCAGGATGCTCCAGTGACTCCTAGCCATCCAAGTCAGGATGCTCCAGCAGTTTCTAGTCATCCAAGTCAAGAAGTTCCTGCTTCACCAGCAGATGAGAGTGGACCAAGACCAGAACCTGTTACTCCTAGAAAAGTAGAAAAGGAATTTAATGAAATCCCAACGAGGGTAGCTGTTTCTTATAAGACAGAAGGTCAGAGAGAGATAAAAAGAGAAGTTCCTACTTCAAAACCAGTAGTGGAAAAGAAAGTTGTAGAAGGGATGTCTGAAACTCCACGTCGTAGTCGTCGTGAGACAGTTAAACCTGTTAAGAAGAAAAAATCACATTTGAAGGCTTTCTTCATTTCTCTATTGATTTTCCTGGCCTTGATTTCGGCAGGTGGTTACTTCGGTTACCAGTATGTTCAATCATCTTTATTACCTGTAGATGCAAATTCTAAGGAATATGTAACGGTTCAAATCCCAGAAGGAGCCAATGTCCAAGAGATTGGATCAACTCTTGAACATTCTGGTGTAATCAAACACGGAGTGATTTTTGCTTTCTATGCGAAATATAAGAATTATTCGGATTTGAAGTCTGGCTATTACAATTTGCAAAAGAGCATGAGTACAGAGGATATCATCAAGGAACTACAAAAAGGTGGTACAGCTGAACCTAAAGAACCGTCACTTGCAGATTTGACTATTCCAGAGGGATATACAATTGAGCAAATCGCCCAAGCTGTAGGTCAATTAAAAGGTGAATTTAAAGAGGCTTTAACTGCGGATGCTTTCTTGGCTAAAGTTCAAGATGACAACTTTATCAGTCAAGAAGTTGCTAAATATCCAAACCTACTCGAAAGCTTACCGACAAAAGAAAGTGGAGCTCGTTACCGTTTGGAGGGTTATCTTTTCCCAGCAACCTACTCTATCAAAGAAAGCACAACTATTGAAAGCTTGATTGATGAGATGTTGGCAGCTATGGATAAGATCTTGACTCCACACTATAGTACAATTAAGTCTAAGAACTTGACAGTTAATGAATTGTTAACCATTGCTTCACTCGTAGAAAAAGAAGGAGCTAAGACTGAAGACCGTAAGTTGATTGCAGGTGTTTTCTACAATCGCTTGAACCTTGGTATGCCACTACAAAGCAATATTGCAATCTTGTATGCCCAAGGCAAACTCGGTCAAAATATTAGCCTAGCAGACGATGCTGGAATTGATACATCAATTAATTCACCATACAATGTTTATACAAAACCTGGTTTGATGCCTGGTCCAGTAGATAGTCCAAGTCAGGACGCGATTGAAGCAAGTATCAACCAAACTAAGAGTGAGAACCTCTACTTTGTAGCCAATGTTACAGATGGAAAAGTCTATTACGCAGCTACTCAGGAAGAACATGATCGTAATGTAGCTGAGCACGTCAATAGCAAGCTTACTCAAAATAGTAGTTCAAACTAAGACAACAAACATGAGAATCTCAGATAGAGATTCAATACTATCGAAAGAAAGTTGAGAAAAATGGCAGAAAAAACATATCCTATGACCCTTGAGGAAAAGGAAAAACTTGAAAAAGAATTAGAAGAATTGAAATTGGTCCGTCGTCCAGAAGTGGTAGAACGCATTAAGATTGCCCGTTCATACGGTGACCTTTCTGAAAACAGTGAATACGAAGCAGCGAAGGATGAACAAGCCTTTGTCGAAGGACAAATCTCTAGCTTGGAAACAAAAATCCGCTATGCTGAAATCGTCAATAGCGACTCAGTTGCCCAAGACGAAGTAGCGATTGGTAAAACAGTCACTATCCAAGAAATTGGTGAGGACGAAGAAGAAGTTTATATTATCGTAGGTTCAGCGGGTGCGGATGCCTTTGCAGGTAAGGTTTCAAATGAAAGCCCAATTGGACAAGCCTTGATTGGCAAGAAAACAGGTGACACAGCAACCATTGAAACACCTGTTGGTAGCTATGATGTAAAAATCTTGAAGGTTGAAAAAACAGCCTAATGATTAAAAGGAGTAGAAAGAGGGAAATATCCTTCTTTGCTCCTTTTTAGGTTTAAAAAGAATTGGAGACTATATGAGTTCAAAAAAGAAGCAAAATAAGATGGAGCGTGGTCTGACCAATCGTCACGTACAGGTTATGGCCATTGCTGGAACAATCGGGACAGGACTCTTTTTGGGAGCAGGTCGCTCTATTAGCCTAACAGGTCCTTCCATTGTACTGATTTATATGATTACTGGAGCTTTCATGTTCCTTATGATGAGAGCGGTTGGGGAAATGCTCTACCAAGATCCTGAGCAACATACCTTTATTAACTTTATCACGCGCCATTTGGGTAAGGGCTGGGGACATTTTGCAGTCTGGTCTTATTGGCTTTCCGTTGTCTTTATTGGTATGGCGGAAATTACAGCTATTTCTCACTATGTTCAGTTTTGGTTCCCTAGCTGGCCAAGTTGGATGATTGAGATTGGATTTTTGACCATTCTAGCCTTGGTCAATCTGATTGCGGTGAAGCTCTTTGGGGAAGTTGAGTTTTGGTTTGCTATGGTCAAGATTGTAGCTATTTTAGCCATGATTGCCACAGGAGTCTTTATGGTCTTGACAGGCTTTAAGACACCTCATGGAGTGGCTAGTTTGGCCAATATCACGGATAATTTCTCCCTCTTCCCTAATGGGGGAATCAACTTTGTCATGGCCTTCCAGATGGTATTCTTTGCCTACCTCATGATTGAGTTTATCGGGGTCACAACTTCGGAAACAAAAAATCCACGTCAGGTCTTGCCAAAAGCCGTTAAGGAAATTCCTTTGCGTATCGCCTTTTTCTATGGAGGTGCCCTCTTAGCTATCATGGCTATCATTCCATGGCGTGAGCTTGCCTCTGCTGATTCTCCCTTTGTTACTGTATTTGAATTGGCCGGTATCAAGTGGGCAGCAGCCTTGATTAACTTCGTCGTTTTGACCTCAGCAGCATCTGCCCTTAACTCAACCCTTTATTCAACAGGTCGACATTTGTACCAGATTGCTCATGATTCGCCAAATCCATTCCTAAAAGCAATCAAGGCGGATACTCTTTCTCGTCATAACGTGCCACAAAACGCTATCATTGCCTCAGCGGTTTTGATTGCCCTAGCAGCCTTTATCAATGTTTTGCCAGGTGTTTCGGATGCCTTTGCCTTGATTACGGCTTCATCATCAGGTGTTTATATCGCCATTTATATCTTGATTATGGTGGCTCACCTTAAATATCGCAAGTCACCAGACTTTATGGCGGATGGCTACCTCATGCCTCATTATCGTTTCCTAAATCCTTTAACCATGCTCTTCTTTGCCTTTGTCTTTGTAACCCTCTTTTTACAAGAGTCTACCTTTGTAGGAGCAATCGGATCAGCTATCTGGATTTTCGGTTTCGGGATTTATAGCCAGTGGAAATTTAGAAAATAGATTGAGGACTCATCAACTCAGGTTGGTGGGTTTTTGCTAGTTTGACAGTCTTTGGAAATAAGACTATAATCAAGCTGTAACAGTATTTAAGGAGATTTAGATGTACTTTAGATTGGAAAATAAGGAATCCCATAAATCACAAGAAATAGGGAATCTGATTCGTTTTTATAACCGTTCAAAAAGAGAAGAGGCTGAAAGTGAGTCACTGAATCTTTATGTTGAAGATGAAAAGGGCAATCTTATGGCAGGCTTGGTAGCTGAGACTTTTGGAAATTGGTTGGAAATTGAGTATTTGTTTGTGAGAGAGGAATTACGAGGACAAGGAATTGGCTCAAAACTATTGCAGCAGGCAGAAAGCGAAGCTAAGAATCGAAACTGTCGTTTTGCCTTTGTCAATACTTACCAGTTTCAGGCGCCAGATTTTTATCAGAAGCATGGCTATAAGGAAGTTTTTACCTTGCAAGACTATCCCTACACAGGACAAAGATTTTATTACCAAAAGGATTTGTAAGGAGAATAAAGCAAAGAGGGGAGCTTGACATAAGTCTCGATAAATACCAGTTAAATCCTACAAATTGTGTCTTTCTAGACGATATTGAGGACAATAAAATGGCAGCTGAGACATTAGATGTGACTATAGATGTTTTGAAAAAAATTGAATAAGCAGAAAACTCTCTATCTTTTTATGGTAGAGAGTTTTTTGTGTTAATAAAATTTTACAAAATGACATTTATATATTGCATTAAGTTAGATATATGATATAATGTTGTTAAAAAGAGGGGCAACTTTTTAAAATTATAAGGAGGACGCAGGTGGCTAAAAATTTAAAATTAAAATTAGCTCGTGTAGAGCTTGATTTAACACAAGGTCAACTGGCAGAGGCTGTTGGTGTAACGCGCCAGACTATTGGTTTGATAGAGGCGGGGAAATACAATCCCAGTCTCTCACTCTGCCAGTCTATTTGCAGATGTTTAGGGAAAACCCTAGACCAACTATTTTGGGAGGAAGAAGATGGTAAATAAATTCATTCATTATCAATTACTTGACGAAAGAGAAGAACAACTAATCAATAAAGCTGGAGCGGAATCCTTTACCCTCTTCATTGGGCTTGTGCTTCTAAGCTATTTGGTGGCTGTATTGGCTCCATCTATTTTTAATCCGAATTTTCTAGTCTATACTCTGATAGTAGGAATTTTCTTCTTTTTCAATCGTGCCCGTTATCTGGGAGTGACCTACTATAGTCGTTTTCATTTTACGATTTTGGGTTGTTTTTTCCTAACCTTAGCGATTACAACTCTATTGATGTTGCAGAATTATCAATTCAACATAGAAATTTATCAGCATAACCCTTTGAATTTTAAATATCTGTCTGCTTGGGTCATTACTTATGTCATTTACCTTCCTTGGGTTTTTATTGGCAATCTCGGTTTGAAGAGCTATGGTGAATGGGCTCAGAAAAAATTTGAGCAAGACATGGATGAACTGGAGAGTGGAGAATAGCTTGTTACTCTTTTCTCAATCCAGCTAAAATGTGATATAATAGTACTAATTTATTGGAATACATGAAAGTTTTTGAAAATTTTCATGTATTTCTAGTTAAGGAAGTAGGAAAAGTATGTATCCAGATGATAGTTTGACATTGCACACGGACTTGTACCAGATTAACATGATGCAGGTTTACTTTGACCAAGGGATTCACAATAAAAAGGCGGTCTTTGAGGTCTATTTCCGCCAACAGCCTTTTAAGAACGGCTATGCGGTTTTTGCTGGTTTGGAAAGAATTGTGAACTATCTTGAAGATTTGCGTTTTTCAGATAGTGATATTGCCTATTTGGAGTCGCTGGGCTATCATGGGGCATTCTTGGACTATCTCCGAAATTTCAAGTTGGAGTTGACCGTTCGTTCTGCCCAAGAAGGGGACCTGGTCTTTGCTAATGAACCGATTGTGCAGGTGGAAGGTCCTCTAGCCCAATGTCAGTTGGTCGAAACAGCCCTTTTGAACATCGTCAACTACCAGACCTTGGTGGCGACTAAGGCAGCTCGTATTCGTTCAGTCATCGAAGATGAACCTTTGATGGAGTTTGGAACACGTCGTGCGCAAGAAATGGATGCGGCTATCTGGGGAACACGTGCAGCGGTGATTGGTGGTGCCAATGGAACCAGCAACGTGCGTGCTGGTAAACTCTTTGACATTCCTGTCTTGGGGACTCACGCCCATGCCTTGGTACAGGTTTATGGTAACGACTATGAGGCCTTCAAGGCTTATGCTGCGACCCACAAAAACTGTGTCTTTCTTGTGGATACCTATGACACCCTTCGTATCGGTGTGCCAGCTGCCATTCAGGTGGCGCGTGAGCTGGGTGACCAGATTAACTTTATGGGTGTGCGGATTGACTCTGGGGATATTGCCTATATTTCCAAGAAAGTCCGTCAGCAACTGGACGAGGCTGGATTTACAGAGGCTAAGATTTATGCATCTAATGATCTAGATGAAAATACCATCCTCAACCTCAAGATGCAAAAGGCTAAGATTGATGTCTGGGGTGTGGGAACCAAGCTGATTACAGCTTATGACCAGCCAGCTCTTGGGGCAGTTTATAAGATTGTGGCCATCGAAGATGAAAATGGTAACATGCGCAACACCATCAAGCTGTCTAATAATGCGGAAAAAGTGTCTACGCCAGGTAAGAAGCAGGTATGGCGCATTACCAGTCGTGAAAAAGGTAAGTCAGAGGGTGATTACATCACCTATGACGGTGTGGATGTGAGCGACATGACTGAAATCAAGATGTTCCATCCGACTTATACTTACATCAAGAAGACCGTTCGTGATTTTGATGCTGTTCCTCTCTTGGTGGATATCTTCAAAGAAGGAAAATTGATTTACAAGTTGCCTAGTTTGACTGAAATTCAGGCTTATGCCCGTAAGGAATTTGACAAGTTGTGGGATGAGTACAAGCGCGTGCTCAATCCGCAACATTATCCAGTGGATTTGGCGCGTGATGTATGGCAAGACAAGATGGACTTGATTGATAAGATGCGCAAGGAAGCCCTTGGTGAAGGAGAAGAAGAATGAGTTTACAAGAAACAATTATCCAAGAACTGGGTGTCAAATCTGTGATTGATGCCCAGGAAGAAATCCGTCGTTCCATTGATTTCTTAAAGAGATATCTGAAAAAACATCCTTTCCTAAAAACCTTTGTATTAGGGATTTCTGGAGGACAAGACTCAACCTTGGCAGGTCGCTTGGCACAATTGGCTATGGAAGAACTGCGAGCAGAGACAGGAGATGACAGCTACAAATTTATCGCTGTCCGCCTGCCGTACGGAGTGCAAGCTGATGAAGCAGATGCTCAAAAAGCACTAGCCTTTATCCAGCCAGATGTCAGTTTAGTCGTCAATATCAAGGAATCAGCTGACGCCATGACAGCAGCAGTTGAAGCGACAGGAAGCCCTGTTTCAGACTTCAATAAGGGAAATATCAAGGCTCGTTGCCGTATGATTGCTCAGTATGCCCTTGCAGGTGCCCATAGCGGAGCGGTCATTGGGACAGACCATGCTGCGGAAAATATCACAGGTTTCTTTACCAAGTTTGGTGACGGTGGTGCAGATATTTTACCCCTTTTCCGCCTCAATAAACGTCAAGGAAAACAACTATTGAAGGAACTTGGTGCAGACCCAGCCCTTTATGAAAAAATCCCAACAGCAGACCTAGAAGAAGACAAACCAGGCCTGGCTGACGAAGTAGCCTTGGGAGTCACTTACAATGAAATTGATGACTACCTAGAAGGCAAACAAGTTAGCCCAGAAGCTCAAGCGACTATTGAAAACTGGTGGCATAAAGGCCAACACAAACGCCACCTACCAATCACCGTATTTGATGACTTTTGGGAGTAAAAAGGTCCGGGGGACCTTTTTAGCTTCTTGCCTTGAAACTCGAGAGCAAGAATAACTCCAGTGTAGGTTTTCAGCCTCTCACCTTGAAATAAAAAAGTGGGAATAGGTTCGCTAACCCGAAGAGTTCGATTTACCTTGTCTCACCCCCGCAACGATGACTAGGTTTGAAAAAGCTTGGTAAAGCGCATTTCAAACCAGACAGCGACTGCGTCAAGGAACTAGATGAAAAACTTGTTTTCTAGCTATTAATGAGTTTAGGTTTTTACCCTGAGCCTAGAAATAAGAAAGTGAAGAAGATTCGGGGGACCTTTTTAGCTTATTATCTTGAGATTCGAAAGCAAAACAAATTTCAATGGCGATTGGACATAGAATCATCTATTAGAAAGCGAGGTAACATTATGAAAGCAATCGGTACGCAAATATTACAGACAGATCGTTTAATCTTGCGAAGATTTGTGGAGAGTGATGCGGAAGCCATGTTTCAAAATTGGGCTTCGTCTGCTGAGAATCTGGCCTATGTCACCTGGGATCCTCATCCTGATGTTGAGGTGACTCGGAATTCGATTCGAAATTGGGTTGCTTCTTATATCAATCCCAACTATTACAAATGGGCTATTTGTCTCAAAGAAAAACCTGAGCAAGTGATAGGAGATATTAGCATCGTTACAATAGATGAGAACGATTCTTCTTGTGAAATTGGTTATGTGCTTGGCAAGGCTTACTGGGGAAATGGTATGATGACGGAGGCCTTGAAAGCTGTGTTAGACTTTTGTTTTACTCAAGCAGGCTTTCAAAAAGTCAGAGCTCGTTATGTCAGTCGCAACCCAGCTTCAGGCCGTGTCATGGAAAAGGCTGGAATGTCCTATTTAAAAACCATTACCAATGGTGTGGAGAGAAAAGGATATCTTGCGGATCTTATTTATTATCAGATAAGCAGGGAAGACTAGTGAATTTTCTTTCTGTTTCTATTAAAGTCAGACCTTGTCTGGCTTTTTTGGTGCAAGAATTCTAAATAACCTGATTAAATTCCTATTTTTCCCTATCATTGTCCCTGTTTTTTCTGGAGTTTTGGGGCTATAATAGTCCTATCAAATCAAAGAATGGAGGAAGGCAATGGATAATATAATCTTTTTTATCAGTGTTTTTCTTGCTGGAATTCTTTCCTTCTTTTCTCCTTGTATTTTACCCTTGTTACCGGTCTATGCAGGGGTCTTGTTGGATGACAAAGATGGTTCTCAGGCTTCTAGTGGAAAATATTCAATCTCACTTGTTAGTCTATTGCGAACTTTGGCCTTTATAGCAGGGATATCCTTTGTTTTTATCTTACTAGGCTATGGAGCTGGTTTTTTAGGCAATTTGCTGTATGCTTATTGGTTTCAGTATGTGACGGGTGCGGTGATCATTCTCTTGGGCTTGCACCAGATGGAAGTCTTACATTTGAAGGGACTCTATAAGGAAAGAAGGCTACAATTAAAGGGACAGGGGCAAAAGGGTAAGGCCTATAGTCAGGCATTTTTACTGGGGTTGACTTTTAGTTTTGCTTGGACGCCATGTGTGGGACCGGTTCTGGGCTCTGTTTTAGCCTTGGCGGCTTCAGGAGGCTCAGGTGCTTGGCAGGGAGCAGGTCTCATGTTGGTTTACACGCTAGGTTTGGCGCTACCATTTTTGGCTCTAGCTCTTGCCTCCAGCTATGTTTTGAAACATTTCCGAAAACTCCATCCCTACCTCGGAATCCTCAAAAAAGTGGGTGGTTTCCTCATTATCGTGATGGGAATCTTGGTGCTTTTGGGAAATGCTTCCATTTTGACTACATTATTTGAATAGAGAGGAAAAAGAAATGAAAAAATGGCAAACATGTCTCCTTGGAGTAGGCTCAATCTGTTGCTTGGCAGCCTGTTCGGCTAAAAACATGTCAGACGAATCTACTATGAAGGAGCAAACCAAAACAGAACAAGTCAGTGCGCAAACTGCTACTAAAGGTCAGGCGGTTGCTGATTTTGAACTAATGGGAGTAGACGGCAAGACCTACCGTTTGTCTGATTACAAGGGCAAGAAAGTCTATCTCAAATTCTGGGCTTCTTGGTGTTCCATCTGTCTAGCCAGCCTTCCAGATACGGACGAAATCGCTAAGGATGCTGGAGACGACTATGTGGTCTTGACAGTAGTGTCTCCTGGTCACAAGGGAGAACAAGCTGAAGCGGATTTTAAGAACTGGTACAAGGGCTTGGATTATAAAAATTTCCCAGTTCTAATTGATCCATCAGGCAAACTTTTGGAAAGTTATGGTGTCCGTTCTTACCCAACTCAAGCCTTTATAGACAAGGAAGGCAAGCTGGTCAAAACGCAACCAGGTTTTATGGATAAGGATATGATTTTAAAAGAATTGAAAGAAATGGGGTAGAGAAAAGTCATGAACGATAAAGTAAAATTGTTTGTCTTGGCAGGGATTTTTTTCCTAGCCATAACCGGTTTCTATTTTCTATTGATGCGAAATGCAGGGCAGACAGATAGCTCGCAAATTGAGAAAGCATCAGTTAGCCAAGGAGGAAAAACAGTGAAAAAAACAGAAGTGAGTAAAGATGCAGACTTGCACGAAATTTATCTAGCTGGGGGATGTTTCTGGGGAGTGGAGGAATACTTCTCACGCGTTCCTGGAGTGACAGATGCCGTTTCAGGCTATGCAAATGGTAGAGGGGAAACAACCAAGTACGAATTGATTAACCAAACAGGACATGCGGAAACCGTTCATGTCACCTATGATGGCAGTCAAATTTCTCTTAAAGAAATCCTGCTTCATTACTTCCGCATCATTAATCCAACCAGCAAAAATAAACAAGGAAATGATGTGGGGACCCAGTATCGTACCGGAGTTTATTACACAGATGACAAGGATTTGGAGGTAATTAACCAAGTATTTGATGAGGTAGCTAAGAAATACGACCAACCTTTGGCAGTTGAAAAGGAGCCCTTGAAGAATTTTGTGGTGGCAGAGGATTACCACCAAGACTATCTCAAGAAAAATCCAAATGGCTACTGCCATATCAATGTCAATCAGGCGGCCTATCCCGTCATTGATGCCAGCAAATACCCCAAACCAAGTGATGAGGAATTGAAAAAGACCTTGTCACCTGAGGAGTATGCAGTTACCCAAAAAAATCAAACAGAACGAGCTTTTTCAAACCGCTACTGGGATAAATTTGAATCTGGTATCTATGTGGATGTAGCAACTGGAGAACCTCTCTTTTCATCAAAGGACAAGTTTGAGTCTGGTTGTGGTTGGCCTAGTTTCACCCAGCCCATCAGTCCAGATGTTGCCACTTACAAGGAAGATAAGTCTTACAATATGACACGCATGGAAGTGCGGAGCCGAGTGGGAGATTCTCACCTTGGTCATGTCTTTACGGATGGACCACAGGACAAGGGTGGCTTACGCTACTGTATCAATAGTCTCTCTATCCGCTTTATTCCTAAAGACCAAATGGAAGAAAAAGGTTACGCATATTTACTAGATTATGTAGATTAAGAGGGCTTTCCTAAGCAGTTAGAGGAGAATTTTGCTATACTGATACTAGTAAGTGACAAAGGAGAGAAGCATGACCTACACAATCTTAATCGTAGAAGATGAATATCTGGTAAGACAAGGCTTGACCAAGCTGGTCAATGTAGCAACTTACGATATGGAAATCATCGGTCAGGCTGAAAATGGAAGGCAGGCTTGGGAATTGATACAAAAGCAGGTACCAGACATCGTTTTAACTGATATCAACATGCCTCAGCTAAATGGTATCCAGTTAGCCAGTCTGGTCCGAGAAACCTATCCTCAGGTTCATCTAGTTTTTTTGACAGGCTACGATGATTTTGATTATGCCTTGTCTGCTGTCAAACTCGGTGTGGATGACTACCTGCTCAAACCCTTTTCTCGTCAGGATATTGAGGAAATGTTGGGGAAAATCAAGCAAAAGTTGGATAAGGAAGAGAAAGAAGAGCAGTTACAAGATTTATTGACCGATAAGTTTGAGGGAAATATGGCTCAGAAAATCCAGTCTCATCTAGCTGATAGTCAATTTAGTTTAAAGAGCTTGGCCAGTGACTTGGGCTTTAGTCCGACTTATCTGAGTTCTTTGATTAAGAAAGAGTTGGGTCTGCCTTTTCAGGATTATCTGGTCCGAGAGCGTGTCAAACAAGCCAAACTCTTGCTTCTGACAACGGATTTAAAGATTTATGAGATAGCCGAAAAGGTTGGTTTTGAAGATTTGAACTATTTTACCCAACGTTTTAAACAGATTGCAGGTGTGACACCTCGTCAGTTTAAGAAGGGGGAAGGTAGATGAAACGTTCTTCTCTCCTAGTCAAAATGGTTATTTCCATCTTTCTGGTCTTTCTCATTCTCCTGACTCTGGTTGGGACTTTCTATTATCAATCTAGTTCATCGGCCATTGAGGGCACTATTGAGGGCAATAGCCAAACGACCATCAGCCAGACTAGCCACTTTATTCAGTCTTATATCAAAAAACTAGAAACTACCTCGACCAGTTTGACCAAGCAGGCAGATGTTTTATCCTATGCTGAGAATCCCAGTCAAGACAAGATAAAGGGAATTCGAGATTTGTTTTTAACCATCTTGAAGGCAGATCAGGACTTGAAAGCTGTTGTGCTGGTAACCAAGTCAGGTCAGGTCATTTCTACAGATGACACTGTGCAGATGAAAACATCCTCAGATATGATGACTGAGGATTGGTACCAAAAGACCATTCATCAGGGTGCTAAGCCAGTTTTGACTCCAGCTCATAAATCAGATAGTCAATGGGTTATTTCTGTTACTCAGGAACTTCTTGATGCAAAGGGAGCTAATCTAGGCGTGCTTCGTTTGGATATTTCCTATGAAACTCTGGAAGCCTATCTCAACCAACTCCAGTTGGGGCAGCAGGGCTTTGCCTTTATCATCAATGAAAACCATGAATTTGTTTACCATCCTCAACACACAGTCTATAGCTCAGCTAGTGAAATGGAAGCCATGAAACCCTATATTGAGACAGGGCAGGGTTATACGCTAGACCACCAATCCTATGTCAGTCAGGAAAAGATTGCAGGAACTGATTGGACGGTGCTTGGCGTGTCTTCGTTGGAGAAGTTAGGCCAGGTTCGGAGTCAACTCTTGTGGACCTTGCTTGGGGCTAGTATCACATCTCTTCTTGCCTGTCTCTGCTTGGTGTGGTTCAGTCTTAAACGCTGGATTGCCCCTTTGAAGGATTTGAGAGAAACCATGCTGGAAATTGCTTCTGGTTCTCAAAATATTCGTGCCAAGGAAGCGGGTGCTTATGAACTGAGAGAGGTGACTCGTCAGTTCAATGCTATGTTGGATCAGATTGATCAGTTGATGATAGATATTCGTAGGCAGGAAGAAACGACCCGTCAGTACCAACTTCAAGCCCTATCAAGCCAGATTAATCCGCATTTCCTCTATAATACCTTGGACACCATCATCTGGATGGCAGAATTTCAGGATAGTCAGCGAGTGGTTCAGGTGACCAAGTCCTTGGCGACCTATTTCCGCTTGGCGCTCAATCAAGGCAAGGACTTGATTTGTCTGTCGGATGAAATCAATCATGTTCGCCAGTATCTCTTTATCCAGAAACAACGTTATGGTGATAAGCTGGAGTATGAAATTAATGAAAATCCTGCCTTTGATAAGCTAGTCTTGCCCAAGTTGGTGTTGCAACCCCTAGTAGAAAATGCTCTTTACCATGGCATTAAAGAAAAGGAAGGTCAGGGACATATTAAAATTACTGTCCAGAAACAGGTTTCAAGATTGCTCATTCGTATTGAGGATGATGGCGTTGGCTTCCAAGGTGCTTCTGATAGTAGTCAAAGTCAACTCAAACGTGGAGGAGTTGGTCTTCAAAATGTTGACCAGCGACTTAAACTTCATTTTGGAGAAGATTACCAGATGAAGATTAATTCTGTCCCCTCAAAAGGAACGACGGTTGAAATATACATAAATAGAATAGAAACTAGCTAACTCCCAGTCAATTCTGGGAGTTTTATGCGTAATTGAGAAAGCTTTCTAGTTTGTCTATCTTGCTAAAAACAAGAAAAAACGATATGATAGATAATGACAAAAGAGGTATCAAGTATGAAGGAAAAAGACATTCAAAGAGAAACAAGCCAGATTGTAGAAGATGTATTGGAAAAGGCCAATTTGAAGCAGGGATCCATCTTTGTTTTGGGCCTTTCTTCTAGTGAGGTGATAGGTGGTCAGATTGGCAAGGAATCCAGCCAAGAAATTGGCGAAATCATTGTGAAGACCATCCTAGATATCTTAGAAGAAAAAGGAATTCATCTAGCTGTTCAAGGCTGTGAACATGTCAATCGGGCTCTCGTTGTTGAACGTCAGGTAGCAGAGCAGTTTGGTCTGGAAATTGTCAGTGTCCTTCCTACACTTCATGCAGGAGGTTCGGGTCAATTGGCAGCCTTCAAGTTTATGCAAGATCCAGTTGAGGTTGAATTTATCAAGGCTCATGCTGGATTGGATATCGGAGACACTGCAATTGGCATGCATGTCAAGCATGTTCAGGTTCCGATTCGCCCTCTTTTGAGAGAGATTGGTCATGCCCATGTAACGGCGTTGGCTAGTCGCCCAAAATTAATTGGAGGTGCGCGTGCGCACTATCCGCAAGATTCTATTAGAAAGTCGTGAGAATGAGAAAAACAAAACAACAACTAGAAAAAATTACCAAATATTCGATTCGTAAGCTAACTGTTGGGGTAGGTCCTGTAGCCATCGGGGCCTTCCTTTTTGGTGCTGGTACCTTTTCAGTAGATAAGGTGCAAGCCAATGAAGTCGGTGGTGCTCATAGCGTTCATTACCGTTATTTGGCGGAGCAGGAATTAACCGAGTCTGAGAAAGCCTTGATTCACCATGAGGTTCCAACAGAATTTCAAGATGATGATATTCTTTATGTAGTTTATCGCAAAAAGGCAACTAACAGTCAACAACTTCCTTACACAGGAAGTAAGGAGCTTGCTTTGGCAGGTCTTGGCTTGGCAACGGCTTCTCTAGCAGTCTTTTTGGTGTCCAAAAAAGGTCGCAAAGAGGTTCTAGGTGTTCTCTTGATTGGTTCTTTAGGAGCCAGCACCTTTGTACCTTATGGAACATTTGCATTTGAAAATAAAGAATTGCTTTCTTATAACCAAACTATTTCGGCTTCTACCCATGAAGGCTTGGCTAAAGGAGTTATTCATATTGAAGGATATGAGTATGTTGGTTACTTTAAAGAATTAAAGTCTAAGACCAATACAAGCAGTAAAAAAGGTGAGTCGTTAGTTCAAGATCCACAAGCAGAATATACTGGCAAAGTTGAAGCTAAAGGTACCCAGGAACCAGGCAAAGAGGGTGAATCCTTAGTTCAAAATCCACAAGCAGAATTTACGGGCAAAGTTGAAGCTAAAGGCACGCAGGAACCAGACAAAGAGGGTGAATCGTTAGTTCAAGATCCACAAGCAGAATTTACGGGCAAAGTTGAAGCTAAAGGTACCC
>CAUTUU010000014.1:0-36020 GCA_963541545.1 uncultured bacterium
ATCCAGACCATTATATTTTTGTTCCTATCAGCTTCATTAGCGAGCATATTGAAGTCTTGTTTGATAATGATGTGGAATGTTATGACTTATGTCAGGAATTTGGAGTAAACTACCATCGTCCACCAATGCCAAATACAGATTCTCGTTTGATTGATGCTTTGGTCAATACAGTTAGAGCCAATGAAAATCAAGAGTTTAAGGAATTTCTTCCAGAAGAAGAAACCTTTGATGAATTAGTCCCTTCAGATGAAACGAAAAATATTTTGGCTGAATCTGAAGATTTACAAATGCCAGAATTTGTGAAAAAACTGATTGAGAAAAAAGGCCGTGAAAATGTTAAGATGCCTTATCTTATCAAGAAAATGCTTGAGAAAGCAGGTAAATTACCAAAAGAGTAGAGAAAAAAGGATTTAGCTTTGTGCTAGATCCTTTTAATTGATTATTTTTTCTCAAGAAGAGCTTTGATTTCTTGAAGCACTTCCAACTCAGTTGGACCAGCTGGGGCTTCCTCAGCAGCTTCTTCTTTCTTAGTAAGGCTTTGAGCTTTTTCCATAGCTTTAATAACGAAGAAGAGAACAGTACCTACAACAAGGAAGTTGATAATAGCACTCAAGAATTTACCATATGTAACACCATTCCATGCAAGTTCAGCGATGTTTTGTACTTTCGCAGCTTCCAAGGCTGGGTTCAATAATAGTGGAGTGATGATATCATTAACAAATGAAGTAACGATAGCACCAAAAGCAGAGGCAATGATCACACCGACAGCAAGGTCAACAACATTACCACGAAGCAAAAATGCTTTAAGATCTTTTAACATTTTCATCTTTCCCTTTCAAAAAATTTTTACTCTTAATTATATATTAATTAAGAAGATCATGCAAGCTATATGCTCAAAAAATTTATTTTTTAAAAACATATAACTTACTTAAAATATAATTAAGAATAATTATTGATATTTGTGCAAGGACTGTTTCAATACTATTAACTTTGTCAATATTATAATTTACAAATTGTCCGATAATATTAGGAAACTGAGTTACAAAGAGAAAAGTTAAAAACAAGTCTAAAAGAAAAGTAGAAAGACGTGCTAGAGTAAATTTCACTAAACGTCTTGGCCAATGCTGCCTAGCTTGCTTAAATACAATTGTATCATTTGTAATAAATGCAAAAAGGATACCAATAATATTTGCTAGGGCAGTAGCAAGTAGTTCCTGATGACTTAGTTGATAAATGACTAATCGGGATAGGATAGAAACAAGAGTCGTCGCTATACCAAAAAAGAGATAGGACAAGAGCTCGTTCTTAAAGAAGCTTTGAATATGATTTTTCATGTTCTTAGTATAGCATAAAGTTGACTATTGTGCTATACTAGTAAAGTTGAATAAATCAACCCTTGGTGCTTAGCTTCTTTCACCAAGCATATTACACGCGGGTAACCCGCCAAAGGAGAAAAGATGAAAAAATTAACTATTCGTGACGTTGCAGATATTGCAATCGTTGCTGCTATCTATGTCGTTTTAACTGTCACACCACCTCTAAATGCCATTAGCTACGGTGCTTATCAGTTCCGTATTTCAGAAATGATGAACTTTATGGCTTTTTACAATCCTAAGTACATCATCGGAGTCACCATCGGTTGTATGATTGCTAATTTCTTTAGCTTCGGACTCCTAGATGTCTTTGTTGGTGGTGGATCAACCCTAGTATTCCTCAGTCTAGGTGTTTGGCTTTTTGCAAAATACAGCAAGGAATACCTCTTTAACGGATTAATTCGAAAAGATCATTTCTTCTTCTCAATCCTCTTTTCAATTTCCATGTTTACTATCGCTGCCGAGTTGAATATTGTAGCTCAATTACCATTTTTCCTTACTTGGTTTACAACAGGAATCGGTGAATTTGCCTCATTAATCATTGGAGCGATTATTATTGGTAAAATTGGTCGTCGAATTGATTTAAGCAAATAGAATCGGACAAGCTAGGTAGCTCTTACCTAGCTTTTTCTTATGGAAAATTTCTAAGGAAACTTGACAAGTTTTTCTGATTATAGTATACTTTTCAAGTAAGCTGATTTAGCTCAGTTGGCAGAGCGCATCCATGGTAAGGATGAGGTCGCCGGTTCAATCCCGGCAATTAGCATTAAATAGACAGAAAAGCCCTTGATTTACGAGGGCTTTTGTTATGTCTGCCCCAAATTTTTCAAAGATGTTTCTTATGCACCTGTGTAAATAAAACTAATACTCAATAAAAATAAAAGAGCAAACTAGGGAGCTACCGTAGGTTGCTCAAAGCACTGCTTTGAGGTTGTAGATAGAACTGACGAAGTCAGCTCAAAACAGTGTTTTGAGTTTGCAGATGGAAGCTGATGTGGTTTGAAGAGATTTTCGAAGAGTATAAAGAGTTTTGTCTGTTGACAAAAGTGATTCTCTTTAGTAGAATAGTAGTTGCGATGAGTCGATAGGTAGTCTTCGGACTACTATTGAGCATAAGGAGGTCATAACGCAGGAGCGGACCTTGATGAGTTGTGTGAACCTGCTCATCACATGAAGATGCCTCTTAGTCCCTGGTCTAACGACTGGGGATTTTTATTTTCCAAAAAATGATGAAAAAGCTTTGCAATTCATGGAAAAAGTAGTATAATACATCTATTATAGAAATTTTTAGAAAATTCCGAAAGAGGTTATTTATGGGATATACAGTTGCTGTAGTCGGCGCGACAGGTGCTGTCGGTGCTCAGATGATAAAAATGTTGGAAGAATCAACACTTCCAATCGATAAAATCCGTTTACTTGCTTCTGCACGTTCAGCAGGCAAGACTTTGAAATTTAAAGATCAAGATATTACGATTGAAGAAACGACTGAAACAGCTTTTGAAGGAGTTGATATTGCTCTCTTTTCAGCGGGTGGTTCGACATCAGCTAAGTATGCACCATACGCAGTTAAAGCTGGAGCGGTAGTAGTAGATAATACATCTTACTTCCGTCAAAATCCAGATGTACCATTGGTTGTTCCAGAGGTCAATGCTCATGCACTTGATGCTCACAACGGAATCATTGCTTGCCCTAACTGTTCAACAATCCAAATGATGGTGGCGCTTGAGCCAGTTCGTCAAAAATGGGGCTTGGACCGTATCATCGTTTCAACTTACCAAGCCGTTTCAGGTGCTGGTATGGGAGCGATTCTTGAAACACAACGTGAACTCCGTGAAGTTTTGAATGATGGTGTGAATCCACGTGATTTACATGCAGAAATCTTGCCCTCAGGCGGTGACAAGAAACACTATCCTATCGCCTTTAACGCTCTTCCACAAATCGATGTCTTCACTGACAATGATTACACTTACGAAGAGATGAAGATGACTAAGGAAACCAAGAAAATCATGGAAGATGATAGCATTGCAGTATCTGCAACATGTGTGCGTATTCCAGTCTTGTCAGCTCACTCTGAGTCAGTTTATATCGAAACAAAGGAAGTGGCTCCAATCGAAGAAGTGAAAGCAGCTATCGCAGCCTTCCCAGGTGCTGTTCTTGAAGATGATGTAGCTCATCAAATCTATCCGCAAGCCATCAATGCAGTTGGTTCACGTGATACCTTTGTTGGTCGTATCCGTAAAGACTTGGATGCAGAAAAAGGAATTCACATGTGGGTTGTTTCAGATAACCTTCTCAAAGGTGCTGCTTGGAACTCAGTTCAGATTGCAGAAACTCTTCATGAACGTGGATTGGTTCGTCCAACGGCCGAATTGAAATTTGAATTAAAATAGTAATATCGTTTAGGAGTTCATATGAACTCCTTCTTTGAAATAGAGAGGTGTTTTCATGTCTTACCAAGATTTAAAAGAGTGTAAAATCATCACAGCATTCATTACTCCTTTTCATGATGATGGTTCTATCAATTTTGATGCTATTCCAGCCTTGATTGAGCATTTGCTGGCTCATCACACGGATGGAATTCTTCTTGCGGGAACGACTGCTGAGAGTCCAACCTTGACCCACGATGAAGAGTTGGAGATTTTTACTGCTGTACAGAAAGTTGTCAATGGACGTGTTCCTTTGATTGCGGGTGTGGGTACTAATGATACGCGTGACTCTATCGAGTTTGTCAAAGAAGTAGCAGAGTTTGGTGGTTTTGCAGCTGGACTTGCAATCGTCCCTTACTACAACAAACCTTCTCAAGAAGGAATGTATCAGCACTTTAAGGCCATTGCAGATGCTTCTGACTTACCAATTATTATCTATAACATTCCAGGGCGTGTGGTTGTCGAATTGACTCCAGAAACCATGCTTCGTTTGGCTGACCATCCAAATATCATCGGTGTCAAAGAATGTACTAGCTTGGCCAATATGGCTTACTTGATTGAGCATAAGCCTGAAGAGTTCTTGGTCTATACTGGTGAGGATGGAGATGCTTTCCATGCCATGAACCTTGGTGCGGACGGGGTTATTTCTGTTGCATCCCATACAAATGGAGATGAGATGCACGAGATGTTCACTGCAATTGCGGAAAGCGATATGAAGAAAGCTGCAGCTATTCAACGTAAATTTATTCCTAAAGTCAATGCCCTCTTCTCTTATCCAAGTCCTGCTCCTGTTAAGGCAGTTCTGAACTATATGGGATTTGAAGCTGGACCAACTCGTCTACCTCTTGTTCCAGCACCAGAAGAAGATGCCAAACGCATTATCAAGGTTGTCGTAGATGGCGACTACGAAGCAACTAAGGCAACTGTAACAGGTGTTTTAAGACCAGATTACTAATAATTACAATAAAATCCATGACCGCAAAAAGGATCATGGATTTTTCTTATTTTCCTAAACAGAATTGGCTAAAGAGTTGGGTAATGAGTTCATCTGGAGCAGCATCCCCAGTGATTTCTCCGAGGATTTCCCAAGTACGGGTCAAGTCAACTTGAAGCAAGTCAACTGGCATACCTAGTTCCAGCCCTTCATTAACAGCCTGTAGGCTTTCAACGGCCTTCTCAATCAAGGAAATGTGACGGGCATTAGACAAGTAGGTAGCATCTTGCTCAACCAAACCAGCATTTTCAAAGAAGAGGCTGTTGATTCTCTCTTCAATCTTATCGATATTTTTGTTTTTAAGAACTGAAATGCGGATGACATCTTCAGGGAGTTCTGAAGTTTCAATCGCTTCAGGAAGATCAGTTTTGTTAAGAAGAATAATACGGTTAGTATCCTGACTAATTTCTAGGAGTTGACGATCTTGGGCGGTCAGTGATTCACTGGCATTTAACACTAGTAGTACCAAGTCAGCTTCCTTGAGGGCTTTTTTCGAACGCTCGACACCGATTTGTTCCACAATGTCATCTGTTTCACGAATACCGGCTGTATCAATCAATTTGAGTGGGACACCATTGATGTTGACGTACTCCTCGATGACATCTCGTGTTGTCCCTGCGATATCTGTTACGATAGCCTTGTCCTCACGCAAGAGATTGTTGAGAAGACTTGATTTTCCAACGTTGGGGCGTCCGATGATGGCAGTGGAAATACCTTCACGGAGGATTTTGCCACGACGTGCTGTTCGAAGCAGATTGGTTAATAATTGCTCAAACTCCATAGTTTTTTCACGGACAACAGCAGTTGTGGCTTCTTCAACATCGTCATACTCAGGATAATCAATATTAACCTCGACTTGGGCAAGAGTATTGAGGATTTCTTGGCGAGTATTATTGATAAGGTCAGAAAGGGAGCCGTCTAATTGCTTAACTGCAATGTTCATAGCCTTGTCTGTCTTGGCACGGATGATATCCATCACAGCTTCAGCCTGTGTCAAGTCCACACGACCGTTTAAAAAGGCACGTTTGGTAAATTCACCAGGTTCTGCCAACCGAGCTCCTTCACGGATAGCCAGCTGGAGAATCTCATTGGTCACGGCAATACCACCGTGGGTGTTGATCTCGATAATATCCTCACGAGTAAAGGTCTTTGGAGACTTCATAGCTCCAACCATAACCTCATCCATGACTTTCCCTGTCTGAGGGTCAACGATGTGACCGTAGTTAAGAGTGTGGCTAGCAACCTGATTCAAGTCTTTTCCTTTAAAAATCTTTTGCGCAATGGCAAAACTTTCTGTTCCGCTCAAGCGGACAATACCAATGGCTCCTTCGCCTAGTGGAGTAGAGATAGCAGCGATGGTATCAAATTCACGTGTAATCATAATGTTTCCTTTAATTAATTGCTCTTTTCTTGGAATATTCCAATTCTCTTTTCAAATTGTAACAAATTTAGACTATTTCTTCAATGGATGCTACTTGGAGATTGAAAAAGCCTAAGCATTTCTGCTTAAGCTAGCTTATTTGGTGCGCATTTCCCCTTGTGGGAAGTAAGTTCCTTCTGGCATGTCGTTGATGATGACATGTACAGCAGATTGAGGTGCTCCAGTGTTGCGGACGACTGCTTCCGTTACTTCCTTAGCAAGAGCTTTCTTTTGCTCGAGCGTGCGTCCTTCAAATAAATCGATGCGTACAAATGGCATAATAGCTTCCTCCACTAGTTTTTGATTTCTTCTATTTTACCACATTTTGCCGTTTAAAGCTTAAGAAAATTATGATATACTAGAATGTAGCAAAAATTTAGAAATGGACGTGAAATAGAAGCATGGCACAGTTGTATTATCGTTATGGGACCATGAACTCTGGTAAGACGATTGAGATTCTCAAGGTGGCCTATAACTATGAGGAGCAAGGAAAAGGTGTTGTCATTATGACCTCGGCTCTGGATACGCGTGACGGTGTTGGCTATGTGTCGAGTCGAATTGGCATGAAGAGACCTGCTCTTGCTATTGAAGATACTACAGATATCTATGGTTTGATTCGAAATTTGGAAGTTAAACCGTACTGTGTGCTGGTCGATGAGGCCCAGTTTCTCAAACGTCACCATGTTTACGACCTAGCTCGTGTTGTTGATGAGTTAGACATACCTGTCATGGCTTTTGGTTTGAAAAATGACTTTCGTAATGAATTGTTCGAAGGTTCCAAATATCTCTTGCTTTTAGCAGATAAGATTGACGAAATCAAGACAATTTGCCAGTATTGTAAGAAAAAGGCTACTATGGTTTTGCGAACACAGGATGGACTGCCCGTTTACGATGGAGAACAGATCCAGATTGGTGGTAATGAAACCTATATCTCAGTTTGCCGTAAACATTATTTTGCGCCAATGATAACCTCTAACAAGGAGCAAAACTATGACAATTGAACTAAGAGATGTCACAATGGAAAATTATTTTGATGTTTTGAATTTGGATGTCAAGGAATATCAAAAACAATTCATTGCAACCAACGCAATTAGTTTAGCTGAAGCATATGTCTACACTAAAAATGGAGATTTTGTAGCTCCATTGGCAGTTTATGATAATGATGTAATCATAGGTTTTGTGATGATAGCTTATGACAAAAAGATAGGAATTAGTAGTGGAAATTATTTACTATTTCGTTTTATGATTGATAAGAATTTTCAAAATCAAGGATATTTTAAACCAATAATGGATAATGTGCTAGACTATGTTCGGACAGCACCAGCAGGTTTAGCCAATAAACTTTGGTTGTCTTATGAACCAGAAAATGAACATGCAAGAACTTGTTACCTCAGTTATGGATTTAAAGAAACTGGGGAAATATTTGAGAACGAAGTAGTAGCAGTCTATGATTTAACAATTGAGAAATAAGGAGAAAAAATGAATATCTATGATCAACTACAAGCTGTAGAAGACCGTTATGAAGAACTAGGAGAGTTGCTCAGTGACCCTGATGTCGTTTCAGACACCAAGCGTTTCATGGAGCTTTCGAAAGAAGAGGCTTCAACTCGTGATACGGTGACAGCCTACCGTTTGTACAAACAAGTCCTTCAAAACATCGTTGATGCCGAAGAGATGATTAAGGAATCAGGCGGAGATGCGGACTTGGAAGAAATGGCCAAGCAAGAGCTCAAAGATGCCAAGGCTGAAAAAGAAGAATACGAAGAGAAATTGAAAATTTTGCTTCTTCCAAAGGATCCAAACGATGACAAGAACATCATCCTTGAAATCCGTGGAGCAGCTGGTGGAGATGAAGCAGCACTATTCGCTGGGGATTTGCTAACCATGTACCAAAAGTATGCGGAAGCACAAGGCTGGCGCTTTGAAGTTATGGAAGCTTCTATGAATGGTGTCGGTGGTTTCAAAGAAGTGGTTGCCATGGTTTCGGGTCAATCTGTATACTCTAAACTTAAGTACGAATCAGGTGCCCACCGTGTGCAACGTGTCCCTGTGACAGAAAGCCAAGGCCGTGTACATACTTCGACAGCGACAGTTCTTGTCATGCCTGAAGTGGAAGAAGTAGAATACGATATTGATCCAAAAGACCTTCGTGTCGACATCTATCACGCCTCTGGTGCTGGTGGACAGAACGTCAACAAGGTTGCGACTGCCGTTCGTATCGTTCACTTGCCAACCAATATCAAGGTTGAGATGCAGGAAGAACGTACCCAGCAGAAGAACCGTGAGAAGGCTATGAAAATCATCCGTGCGCGTGTTGCTGACCATTTTGCCCAGATTGCCCAAGATGAACAGGACGCTGAGCGTAAGTCGACTATCGGTACTGGTGACCGTTCAGAACGGATTCGTACTTATAACTTCCCACAAAACCGTGTCACAGACCACCGTATTGGTTTGACCCTCCAAAAACTAGATACCATTTTGTCTGGTAAATTGGATGAAGTTGTGGATGCTTTGGTTCTTTATGACCAAACACAAAAATTAGAAGAATTAAACAAATAATGAAATTAGCTCAATTATTTTCAGATTTTGAAGAAGAGTTGATAAGACAAGGAGAGGAAGCAGAAAGCCTCTCTTTTGTCTATCGAAGCCTGAAAAATCTATCTTTTACGGATTTTGTCTTTGCTCTTCAGCAGGAAGTGACGGAAGAGGAAGAAGTATTTGTAAAAGGAATTTTCCAACAGTTAGTAGCTCATAAACCGGCACAGTACATCATTGGACAGGCAGATTTTTATGGAATGCAGTTAAAAGTTGATGAGCGAGTTTTGATTCCCCGTCCAGAAACAGAGGAGTTGGTTGATCTTATCCTGGCTGAAAATCCTGAAACGAATCTTTCAGTTCTGGATATCGGTACTGGAAGTGGTGCCATAGCTCTTGCCTTAGCAAAAAACAGACAAGATTGGTCAGTGACAGCAGCAGATATTTCACAAGACGCTTTAGATTTAGCTAGCGAAAATGCTAAAAATCAAAAACTTAATATATTTTTTAAAAAATCTGATTGTTTTGCAGAAATTTCTGAAAAATATGATATAATTGTATCCAATCCACCCTATATCTCTCGTGAAGATGAGTCAGAGGTCGGCTTGAATGTTTTGCATTCAGAGCCTCATCTAGCTCTCTTTGCAGATGAGGATGGCCTAGCTATTTACCGTAGAATTGCGGAAGATGCAAAAGACTATCTCAAAGATGGTGGTAAGATTTACCTTGAAATTGGATACAAGCAAGGTCAAAGTGTTCCTGGACTTTTTAGGAAATATCTTCCTGAAAAAAGAGTACGAACACTTAAAGACCAATTTGGTCAAGATAGGATGGTTGTGGTTGATGATGGACAGGATTAGACAAGAATTGGAAAATGGTGGAGCTGTCGTTCTGCCTACAGAGACAGTTTACGGTCTTTTTGCCAAGGCTCTAGACGAAAAAGCAGTTGATCATGTTTACCAGCTCAAACGTCGCCCTAGAGACAAGGCACTCAATCTTAATGTGGCCTCTCTAGAGGACATCTTGCACTTTTCAAAGAATCAGCCAATTTATCTACAAAAACTTGTAGAGACCTTTTTACCAGGTCCCTTGACCATTATCCTTGAAGCCAATGACCGAGTTCCCTATTGGGTTAATTCTGGTCTTGCAACGGTGGGATTTAGGATGCCCAGTCACCCCATTACACTCGATTTAATTAGAGATACGGGGCCCTTGATTGGGCCGTCTGCCAATATCTCAGGTCAGGCAAGTGGCGTGACCTTTGAACAAATTCTGAAGGATTTTGACCAAGAGGTTTTGGGGCTGGAAGACGATGCTTTTCTAACTGGACAGGATTCTACTATTTTGGACTTGTCTGGAGACAAGGTGAAAATCTTACGCCAAGGGGCGATTAAGCGAGAAGATATTCTTGCTCGGTTGCCAGAGATTTCTTTTGAGGAGGAATGAGATGCTAAGAGATTTGCAAGAAACAGATGTGCATGCTATATGTGAGATTAACCAAGAGGCTTTGGGCTACTCTTTTAGTTCAGAGGACACAGCTAGTCAACTAGCTAGACTGTCTCAGGATTCACATCATTTCCTACTTGGCTATGAGGATGAGGTCAGCCATGTCCTACTTGGATATGTCCATGCTGAGGTTTACGAATCCCTCTATTCCAAAGCAGGCTTTAATATCTTAGGCTTAGCGGTTTCGCCTCAAGCACAAGGGAAAGGTATTGGTAAAAGCTTATTACAAGGGTTGGATCAAGAAGCAAAAAGACGTGGCTATGGGTTTATTCGCTTAAACTCTGCCAATCATCGTCTGGGTGCTCATGCATTTTATGAAAAAGTTGGTTATACTTGTGATAAAGTGCAGAAACGGTTTATTCGCATCTTTTAGTTTCATTTTCTAATAAGAAAATGAAACTAATGGACTAGTCACACAATAAAAGGAGAAGACCTATGATTTTTGACAAAGATGATTTTAAAGCATATGATGCTGATCTCTGGAATGCTATTGCCAAAGAAGAAGAACGCCAACAAAACAACATTGAGTTGATTGCTTCGGAAAACGTAGTTTCCAAGGCTGTCATGGCAGCTCAAGGGTCTATCTTGACGAATAAATACGCCGAAGGTTACCCAGGCCGCCGTTACTATGGTGGGACTGATGTGGTAGACGTGGTGGAAAGTCTAGCCGTTGAACGTGCAAAAGAAATTTTTGGTGCTAAATTTGCCAATGTCCAACCTCACTCAGGAAGCCAAGCCAACTGTGCGGCTTACATGGCCTTGATTGAGTCGGGTGATACGGTTATGGGGATGGATTTGGCAGCAGGTGGACACTTGACCCACGGAGCTCCTGTCAGCTTCTCTGGTCAAACATACAACTTTGTTTCTTATAGTGTGGATCCTGAAACGGAACTCTTGGATTTTGATGCTATCTTGAAACAAGCGCAAGAAGTAAAACCTAAATTAATCGTAGCAGGTGCTTCAGCCTATTCTCAAATTATCGACTTCACAAAATTCCGTGAAATTGCTGATGCTGTTGGAGCTAAGCTCATGGTAGATATGGCTCATATCGCTGGTTTGGTTGCAGCTGGTCTTCACCCAAGCCCAGTTCCATACGCTCATATCACGACAACAACGACCCACAAAACCCTTCGTGGCCCTCGTGGTGGTTTGATTTTAACCAATGATGAAGACCTAGCTAAGAAGATCAATTCAGCTATTTTCCCAGGTATTCAGGGCGGTCCTTTGGAGCATGTTGTTGCAGCTAAGGCTGTTTCCTTCAAAGAAGTTTTGGATCCAGCCTTCAAGGAATACGCCGCTAATGTGATCAAAAACAGCAAGGCTATGGCAGATGTCTTCTTACAAGACCCTGATTTCCGTATCATTTCTGGTGGGACTGAAAACCACCTTTTCCTAGTTGATGTAACCAAGGTTGTAGAAAACGGAAAAGTTGCTCAAAACTTGCTGGATGAAGTCAATATTACTCTAAATAAAAACTCAATCCCTTACGAAACCTTGTCACCATTTAAGACAAGTGGTATTCGTATAGGATCTTCAGCTATTACTGCACGTGGATTTGGTGAAGAAGAAAGTCGCAAAGTGGCTGAACTCATCATTAAAACCCTTAAGAATGCAGAAAATGAAGCTGTCTTAGAAGAAGTGAGAAGTGCAGTCAAAGAATTGACAGATGCCTTCCCATTATACGAGGACTAAAACTTTTATGGACATTTATATTAAGAAAGCTATTATCCATCAGTTTAGCACGGATGATACCGAGCTGTTCTTAGCGGATAAGTTTCTCAATATCACTCCAAAAATCGAAGAATACCTGCGTAAAAAAATTGAACGTGTGTATTCAGATGAAGCTAAGACTGGGATTTTCGAGGAAGAAAATCCCTTCTTCAATCACATCACAGACGATTTGTTGGAGACATCAGTAACACTGGCTAATCTCTGGAAAGAAGAGTTCAGTATTTCTGAAAATCTCAAGACCAATGACCTGATTTTTGTGCAATTTTCTAAAGAAGGCGTGGAGCACTTCGCTTTCTTGCGAATTGCCCTGCGTGAGACCTTGACTCACCTCGGTGGAGAGGTTGATAATCCAATCAAGCTAACTCAGAATAATCTGCCTGGATTTGGAACGGGGGCTGATGAGGCCTTGGTGGTTAATCTTCAAAGTCGTAAGTACCATCTGATTGAAAAACGAATCAAGTACAACGGGGCTTTCTTGAACTATTTTTCAGATAATCTTCTAGCCGTTGCCCCTAAAATTTCACCCAAGAAATCTATCAAGGAACTGGAAAAAACAGCCCAGAGAATTGCTGAGACTTTTAACACAGACGATTTTCAATTTCAATCTAAGGTCAAATCCGCTATTTTTAATAACCTAGAAGAAAGCAATGAATTGTCACCTGAGAAATTGGCTAATGACCTTTTTGACAATAATCTAACGGCTCGCTTAAGCTTTATTGACCAAGTCAAAGAAGCCGTACCAGAGCCAGTTCAGTTTGATGAAATTGATGCCAGTCGTCAGCTTAAAAAATTTGAAAACCAAAAACTCTCCTTGTCAAATGGAATTGAGCTCATCGTTCCCAATAACGTCTATCAAGACGCCGAGTCTGTTGAATTTATCCAAAATGATAATGGAACCTACTCTATCTTAATCAAAAATATCGAGGATATTCAAAGTAAATAATGTTTAAACGAATTCGAAGAGTGCTTGTACTAGCAGTCTTCCTTTTTGCTGGCTATAAAGCTTACCGCTTTCACCAAGATGTCAAGCAAGTCATGACCTATCAACCCATGGTGCGCGAAATTTTGAGTGAAAAAGACACCCCAGCAAACGAAGAGCTCGTGCTCGCTATGATTTATACAGAAACCAAAGGAAAAGAAGGCGATGTCATGCAGTCTAGTGAGTCTGCAAGTGGCTCTACCAACACTATCAATGATAATGCCTCTAGCATTCGACAAGGTGTGCAAACTCTGACAGACAATCTCTATCTGGCTCAGAAAAAAGGTGTTGATGTCTGGACGGCTGTGCAAGCCTATAATTTTGGACCTGCCTATATTGATTATATCGCCCAAAATGGCAAGGAAAATACCTTGGCTCTGGCCAAACAGTACTCCCGTGATACTGTTGCTCCCTTGCTTGGCAATACAACTGGAAAGACTTATAGTTATATTCACCCTATTTCTATCTTTCACGGTGCTGAACTTTACGTAAATGGGGGAAACTATTATTATTCTAGACAGGTGCAACTCAACCTTTATATCATCAAATGTTTCACTCTCTTTTCGACATCTGGCTAGTCCAGGTGTTTTTGCTATAAGTTTTCTTTAAGATAGATATATTACTCTAGAAAGGTAAAGGAGGAAATTCCCTATGAGAAAGAAACTCTTTCTGACTAGTGCTGCGGTCTTGTGGGCAGTAACAGCTATGAGTAGCGCCCATGCAGCAACAGATGTACAAAAAGTTATCGATGAAACCTATGTCCAACCTGAATATGTCCTAGGTTCTTCACTATCTGAAGACCAAAAAAATCAAACCCTTAAGAAATTAGGCTACAATTCCTCAACAGACACCAAAGAACTCAAGACTATGACGCCTGATGTTTATTCTAAAATCATGAATGTGGCAAATGACTCTAGCTTACAACTGTATTCATCAGCCAAGATTCAAAAACTAGGTGACAAGTCGCCCCTTGAGGTCAAGATTGAAACACCAGAGAACATCACTAAGGTGACTCAGGATATGTACCGAAATGCAGCCGTAACCTTGGGTGTGGAACATGCTAAAATCACTGTAGCAGCCCCTATTCCAGTTACAGGTGAGAGTGCCTTAGCAGGAATTTATTATTCACTAGAGGCTAATGGAGCCAAGGTCCCGCAAGCCAATAAAGACTTGGCTCAAGAAGAGCTGAAGGCTTTGTCAGATATTAATGCTGAAAACAAGGATAAAACTGGCTATGATGCTAATAAATTAAATGTTGCTCTAGCTGATATCAAGTCCGGACTTGCCAAAGCTAAAGAAAGCAAGGGAAATCTGACAGAGGAAGATGTCCGAAAAATTGTTGAAGATACCTTAAAAAATTACAAACTTGATCAGGTCATAACAGGAAACCAGATCAATATCATCATCAATTTTGCTTTGAATCTCTCAAAGAGTGATATCCTCAGCAATACAGACTTCACTAAAACCCTAAATGACCTTAAACAAAGTATCGTATCACAAGCTGGCGACAGTTTTAAAAATATCAACCTTAACTTTGATGCGGATAAGGCGCTGGAGGACGGGGGTAACTTCTTAAGTTCCCTCTGGCAAGCCCTTGTCAACTTTTTCAAGAGTTTTGGTTCTTAAGAAAAATCATGGTATAATAGATGGTAACTGTAACGTTGCCGTCTTTTTTGTCGGCCAATAGAAAGAGAAGAGAATGTTAAAGAAAAATGATATTGTAGAAGTTGAAATTGTTGATTTGACCCACGAAGGTGCAGGGGTGGCCAAGGTGGATGGTTTGGTATTGTTTGTAGAGAATGCTTTACCAAGTGAAAAAATCCTCATGCGAGTTCTCAAGGTTAATAAAAAGATTGGTTTTGGGAAAGTTGAAGAATATCTTATCCAGTCACCACACCGTAATAAAGATCTAGATTTGGCTTACCTGCGTTCAGGAATTGCTGATTTGGGGCATCTTGCCTATCCAGAACAGCTCAAGTTTAAAACCAAGCAAGTTAAGGACAGTCTATACAAGATTGCTGGAATTGCAGATGTAGAAGTTGCTGAAACTTTGGGTATGGAAAACCCAGTCAAGTACCGCAATAAGGCGCAGGTGCCTGTTCGTCGTGTCAATGGCGTCTTGGAAACTGGATTTTTCCGTAAGAATTCCCATGACCTCATGCCTCTGGAAGATTTCTTTATCCAAGATTCTGTGATTGACGAGGTAGTGGTAGCCCTACGCGACTTGCTCCGCCGTTATGATTTGAAACCTTATGATGAAAAGGAACAAGCTGGCTTGATTCGGAATCTTGTGGTGCGTCGTGGTCACTATTCAGGACAAATCATGGTGATTTTGGTAACCACTCGTCCTAAAATTTTTCGTGTGGAACAATTGATTGAACAACTAATAAAGCAGTTCCCAGAGATTGTGTCTGTTATGCAAAATATCAATGGCCAGAACACTAATGCTATTTTTGGTAAGGAGTGGAAAACTCTTTATGGTCAAGACTATATTACCGACCAGATGCTGGGGAATAACTACCAAATTGCTGGTCCAGCCTTTTATCAGGTCAATACAGAAATGGCTGAAAAACTTTATCAAACAGCCATTGACTTTGCGGAGTTAAAAGAAGATGATGTGGTTATTGATGCCTACTCAGGAATTGGAACGATAGGTTTATCAGTCGCCAAGCACGTTAAGGAAGTCTATGGTGTTGAAGTGATTCCAGAAGCGGTTGAGAATAGTAAGAAGAATGCTCAACTGAACAATATTTCAAATGCTCACTATGTTTGCGATACAGCTGAAAATGCAATGAAAAATTGGCTCAAGGAAGGTATTCAACCAAGTCTTATCCTAGTGGATCCACCAAGAAAAGGCCTCACAGAAAGCTTTATCAAGGCAAGTAGCCAAACAGGAGCTAACCGCATCGCCTATATCTCTTGTAATGTCGCAACCATGGCGCGTGATATTAAACTCTACCAAGAGTTGGGCTATGAATTGAAGAAAGTCCAGCCAGTGGATCTTTTTCCGCAAACGCATCACGTGGAGTGTGTAGGTTTGCTCGTAAAAGCTTAGAACCTTTTGATAAATCGAATAGAAAAAATTCTTTAAATCAATGCTTTTTGTGATGTATGGTGAAGTATCAAACTGAGAGCAGCAGTTGAGTATCTTGGTTTGATAGGTGGAGTAGTTGGGTTTTTATTTCCATTAACATTTAGGGTATATATTTATTTTCAATGGGCATGGCTTTATAGGAATAAATGTATACCTTTTTTAATTGGTTAAATGCGTGAAGTTATATTTTTAAGATTGATGTCGCTAATTTATACTGTAATCAAATAGGAGTGTAAGAGCATTTGTGGTATAATAATTGTTGCTATTAATAATACCATTCGCGCTGAAAGTGTTTGGTTTTTTAACATAAGAAAGTTGAGTACTATATATGGGAATTGCTGAGAAACGAATTGAAGAGTTGAAAGGTATGAAATTTAATGTTCCATCGTATCAAAGAGGATATCGTTGGACTATGCACGAGGTGACCACTCTATTAGAGGACTTGTACAATCATGATTCTAAATTAAAGTATTGTCTGCAACCTTTAATTGTAAAAAAAGTTTCTGAAAACACCTATGATGTTGTTGATGGACAACAGAGGTTGACAACTATTTTTATTTTCCTGAAATTTATGTCCGCAGAATTTGGGGGTAGCCGTAGAAGAAGTAATCAATATGAGTTTTTTGAATTAGCATACGAAACGAGAAAAAAAAGTAGCAGTTATTTAAAAGAATTAAGTTTTGATACATACAAACTTATTGCAGAATACGATATTGATGCTAGTCATATTAGTAATGCTTTTTCTGCAATTGATGATTGGCTTGATAAAGATGATATTAATTCGGATAATGCTTTACATGATATATACAAGGTACTGACAGAATCAGTATTCTTCATTTGGTACGAAATTGATGAAACTGAGGATCCAATTAATATTTTTACGAAAGTAAACTTGGGAAAAATTCCATTGACAAATGCAGAACTTATTAAAGCTCTTATATTAGATAAAAATAATTATGTGGATGGATATGAGAGTGAAAGAATACATCGTTCGATAGCCTGGAATCGGATTGAACACCGACTCCAGCAAGATACATTTTGGAACTTTTTAACTAATAATGCAATATACGATACTAGGATTGATTTTTTATTTAACCTACAAGCTAACAATGACCCAGTCAATAGTAGTATAGACAAATATAGCACTTTTTACACTATTTATGAGGGATATAAGATTGCGAAAAATAAAGTAGAGTTTATAAATCAGTTCTGGAATTCTATCCAATTGTTATTTGAGGAATTGAACAATTGGTATATGGATCTAGATAGATATCACCTTATCGGCTATTTACTTTCTTTAAATAGCTTGAATATTAATAAAGTGTTTGCTGCTACGAGAGAAAATAAAAAGTCGGAGGCTTTCACTAAGTTAAAAGAGCTTGCCTGTGAAACAATCCCTGAGATTGAAGATATTGAGAATCTTTCATATGGAAGCAAATCTGTACGGAGTCTATTGTTGCTTTTTAACTTAGTGACGTTGATTAATAAAGGAGAAAAACAGTACCGTTTTCCATTTGATTTATATAAAAAAGAAAAATGGGATATTGAGCATATTCATGCAACTGCCGATGAAAGTGCGGAGCCTGATGACAGTATTGGAAATTTGACACTATTGGATCAGAATACCAATAGAAGTTATCAGGATGCCCCCTTTTATGAAAAAAGGAAAACTATTATCGAAGTTGATGCTGAAGGTAAATTTGTACCTGTTTGTACTCGGAATATTTTTTTGAAGGTATATAGTTGTAATCCTGAAAACTTTAACTCTTGGACTGAGGATGACAAATCTGATTATATTAGTTCTATGAAGAAAGAATTAGCTAAGTTTTTTAATTTGGAAGAGGAGTAGGTATGAGTGAGCAAACTAAGTTCAACTTGAAAACACTTTTGGAAAACTATAATGTTGTTATTCCTTTAATTCAGAGAGATTACGCCCAAGGTAGACTAGACGTTAGAACTACTGATGTTAGGAAGAAGCTACTACAAGACATAAATACAGCCTTAACAAGTGAGGATAATCTGCCTTTAGACTTAAATTTTATCTATGGAAAGTCATCAAACGGTCAATTTATTCCGCTAGATGGTCAGCAAAGATTGACAACTTTGTTTTTAGTTTACTTGTACGCATTTAGAAATAGTGAGAGCTGCGATTTTCTACGTAATTTTTCCTACGAGACAAGAGATTCTTCCAAACAGTTTTTCACTAGTTTGTTTGAATTCAGAAAAGATATTTTCGAAACTACTGTACTTCCATCTGAATTTATTAAAGATGCATCATGGTTTGCAGACTCTTGGCTGTTAGACCCTACTGTTCAAGGAGCACTTGTTACATTAGATGAGATAACTGAACAATTTCATGATGATTTTGATTATGAGGAAATTTTAAGTAAAATTGATGGACATAAAGTTGTATTCAATTTCTTAGATATTGATGAACTTGGCTCTGAAGATGAACTTTATATCAAATTAAATTCCAGAGGAAGGCCTCTGACAGATTTTGAAAACTTCAAAGCAAGATTCATTTCTAGATTACATATAATTAACGGAGAATTAGCTAGTAGTTTTACTAAAAATTTGGATACTAAGTGGACGGATACTGTATGGAAAATCGATAAAGATAAATTTGATATAAATTTTTTAAATTTATTTGAAATCGCCCTTATCAATAATTTAGATTCGTTGGATTATTCTGAGCGTGAAAATTGGACTTCTAAAGTTAATTTTGAATCTATAAATTTAGAACATGTAGATTTAATAGTGGGTGTACTTGAATTTCTATCTGAAAATAAGTATCCAGATGTCTCTAGTACTTTAGTTAAGGCAATTGAGAATAAAAGTCTGAAATCTAGAGTTTATTTCCATGTTATTTCAAAGTTTATACTTCATAATGGATTACATTTAGATAATAGCTTTGAAAAATGGTACCGTATCTTCAGGAACCTAATAGATAATTCTGATATTGATTATCAAGCTCCATATGAAAGGGCTATTAATGGGATAAACGAGCAAATCCCTTATATGTCAGATCTTTTAGGTCATTTATCTGAAGACAATAGAATTTCAGGTTTTAATTATGAACAAGTTTCTGAAGAGATAGAAAAAGCTAAACTAATTATTACTGATAAATCTTTGAAGGCTCTTATTTTTCGAGCTGAAGAGCATCCTTATTTTAGCGGTCAAATACGAAGCTGTTTCTTCTTCGAATCTGACGACTCTTTAATATATAAACGTGAAACGATATCACATTATTGGAATAAGATATCAAATATGTTTGATAACAATAAAGCTATTGAAGGACGCTTACTGAGAGTTGCTTTATTATCCCTTGGAGATTACACACTTAATGTTGATAGTTATAAGACACTTTGCCAAGATGATCCAAACGAGAGTTCGAGCACACCGAGTCTGAAAAAATTATTTTCATCACGGAATATATTTGTTAGAAGAATTCTTGATGAAATTAATCTGAATAAAGGCTTGAAGAATGAGTATATACGAATTGTTTTTGAAAATTCAGGGAAAATTGATAGTCATGATTGGAGATATGCCTTTATAGAAAATTACGAATTAATGTTTAATAAGATGGCAGCTAACCATTACAGGCTTAAAAGTGCATTTTCCGCTAATGATATGATTATGATAACTAATAAGAACTCCAGAGCTAAAAATACGGATATTCATTTATTGGCTTTAATGGAGGAATTAAAAAAGTATGAAATATATTCTACCTATGAGAGTGAGCTTGGATTGTGGACTCCCTATCGTTATATATATATCCATTCTTTGGAGACTCAAATCTATTTTAAAGGTAATTTTTTCCTTATTGAGAATGAGGATCATACCCAGCATAAACTTATTGATCCAAGTGAAAGGACTCCATCTGATTATAAGTCTGTGGCTAAATATTTATCAGATTTTAATTCAAAAAAATAATAGATTAAAAAGAAGAAGGGTCTTCTTTTTAATCTATAGCATAAACAGTCTTTAAGTATATATATTTCCTAGTGAGATTATTTTTTTCGACAGTTTCAACATTGAATAGAAAATAATGATCTCGACAATCTTTGGAATTATCTTCGTCAAGCAAGAATCTTATCAGAAGAATACCGTATTATTTTACCCACTTTGAATGGCCACGGCGAGGAATATCAACTTGATTATGTTTCTACTGAAGATTCTGCTTTGGAGATTCTAGACTATATCAAAGCAAACTGTGGTGGGAAATTGTTTGCAATAGGTGGTGTTTCACTTGGTGGTCAAATTGCCATGGAGCTTTTGTCTTTAGACAGTGAAATTGCTGAGAAGGCCATCATAGATGGAAGCCTCTGTATTCCTCAACCAAGGTTATCTAAAATCAGCATCTTTCTAGTGTCTCTATTTGGTAAACTGATGTTCAATAAATTCTCTTGCAAACTTCAGTTAAGCATGATGAACAAATTCTATCCTAAACTCGCTTATCCAGAGGAAATAAAAGCTTATTATTTGGAGGATCTGCCAAGGACGCCTGTCAAAACATTGGTAACCATTTACAAAAACTATATGGGGCGTTACAAGCTGAAAGATATGATTTCTGCTAGCAAGGCTCAGGTTCTGTATATCTACGGTGAAAAAGAATTGAACTGTTTGAAAGAATCAGCTAAATTATTTCATCAGCTACATTCAAATACAATTTTTTATGAGGCAAAGGGCTATAACCACGGCTATTTATCAGCTTACCTGCCTCATGAGTGGATTGATTTGGTGGTGCCATTTTTAAAGAGTGATTCATTAGAAATGTGTAACGAATCCGATATGCCATAAGGAGGAAACGGATGCTAGGAGCAATTATTGGAGACATTGTAGGTTCTGTTTACGAATGGAACAATATCAAAACGAAGGATTTTTCTTTATTTTGTGAGGATTGTTTTTCACGGATGATGCGGTAAGTCCGAACAGCTGAGTGTGTAAGCTTTGCTGGTCAAAGCGTAAAAATCTTATAACAAAAGAACTTAAGAAAGTATTGAAAAAAGGCTTTTACCGTAAGAGATATTTTAGTATTATGCCTGAAATTAAAATAAAATAAAATAGGCTAAAAGTAGATTTGTGAGTTTTGAACATTTTTTCCTAGCATACTTAGGAATGGAGAGAGAAGATGATATGGACTAAGGAATATTTTTCTAAAATTGAATTTATTATTCATTGTGGTTGTGAAATTTTTGGTTATTTTGAGTGTAATTTGATGAACTCTGAACTGTCCTACCAAGAATGTGGGAATACTGGAATGATCGTTTTTGAACATAGTCAGAAACTATCAGAAAAAGCCTTATCTAAACTCATGAAATATACGCTACTTATTGATTTTGAGAAATATAGAAAGGGAAACAATTCAAATAAGAATGATAAAGTTATTGGTTATAGAGATGCATTTTCGATAACTTTCAAGGGCTACAGTCAAGATGGACAAGCTTTATTGATATATAATATGGACTATGTTTACAAGGATTGGTACAATAGACCCGTTGATAGCTTATACAGTTTTATAAGTGATACCTATTTTTCAGATTTTCAAAATAATAGATGTTTTATTGCTCAAGGGCTGATGGCTGGTGTACTTCCGTTTTAGGTATAATAGGAAGATGTAGTACATAGTGGAATCAAAAAAGTTTTTTAATTGTAATTTTATTAGATGAATACCTATAAATTATACAAAATTCGATAATAGATAATTTTAAAACTATAGTTGATGGTCAAATTCCCGATATCTTACAAGGAGGAATCTGATGCTAGGAGCAATTATTGGAGATATTTTAGGTTCTGTTTACGAATGGAATAATATCAAAACGAAGGGTTTTCCTTTATTTCGTGAGGATTGTTTTTTCACGGATGATACGATAAGTTCGAAACGCTGAATGTGTAAGCTTGTTAGTGAAATGTAGCTAATCCTCAAAATAAAGAAACTAAAACTCCATTATTTTGAGATGACAACCTAAACTGTTTTCAAGGAGGTGTTATATTGATAGAAAGCAGACCTGAGTTTGATAAAATCGCATCCTTTGATGAGTTCAAAAAATACTATTGGTACCGTGATGAACTTTCACAGATATGCAAGTCATTAGGGCTTGAATATAGGGGGACTAAACAAGAACTCAATCATATTATTGAGCAGTACTTTAAGGGTAATTTGATTAAAAAATCATCAATAAAAAGGAAAAAGAAACAAGTAGAAGTCGTTGCCTTAGATACGCCCTTACTTGAATGTGGATTCTCCTTTAATGCAGACTTTAGAGAATATTTCTCAACTTTAACAGATGTTTCGCCATTTAAATTTACTGCTGATATGGCTACAGCTTGGAGAAAAGTAAAAAGAGAAAATGATTTGAGTTTTACAATCCAAGATATGCTAAAAGTTTATTATGGAAACTCAGACTATGCCAAGTATGACCATTCGGTTTGTCAATGGAATCAATTTTTAAAGGATTTCTGTGCAGACGAAAATAGTTGCAACTACTCAAACAAGTTAAAAGTAGCTTCTATTCTTTGGAAAGAAGTTAGAAATTCAAGTAATGAAAAAATTTATTCAAAGAATCTTTTGACTGAATATGCTGATAAAATAAAAGAGTATGGCGAGTAGAAACGCCATCTCACTTGGTGGCGACAGTGATACTCTGGCTGCAATCACTGGCAGCATAGCAGAGGCAGCTTATGGTATTCCTGATTGGATAAAGGAAAAGGCCTATTCTTACTTGGATGAACCCTTAAAGGAAGTACTCAGGCGATGGGATAATAAGGTTGATGTAAAATAAAAGAGTTTCAATCTCCGGTACTTCATATTTCTCTTTTCCGTATTTTCATTGTATAATGGTAGTACATTTACATGCATACGATGAAATATAAACATTTCTAATGAATATTAAGGAGAAAATCAATGAAAAAAGCAATGTTAATTATCAACCCTACCTCTGGTGGGGAGAAGGCTTTGGATTATAAAGAAAAGCTGGAGAATAAAGCAAAAGAATACTTTGAATATGTTGAAACCAAAATTACTGAAAAAGCGCTGGATGCAACCAATTTTGCTGAAGAGGCTTCTCGTGAGCAGTACGATGCAGTGGTGTGTTTTGGTGGAGATGGGACTGTCAACGAAGTCATTTCGGGTATTGCTGAGAGAGCCTACGTTCCTAAGTTAGGTATTATTCCTGGTGGGACGGGTAATCTCATTACAAAACTGTTGGAAATCAATCAAGACATAGATGGCGCTATTGATGAACTTGATTTTAACTTAACCAATAAGATTGATATCGGTAAAGCAAATGATAACTATTTTGGTTATATCTTTAGTATCGGTTCTCTGCCTGAGGCGATTCACAATGTTGAAATCGAGGACAAGACAAAATTCGGTATTTTAGCCTATGCTGTAAATACCATGAAGTCTGTCATGACGGATAAAGTCTTTAACATTAAGGTTGAAACAGAAAATGGAAATTATGTTGGTGAAGCGAGTCATGTTTTGGTTCTCTTGACAAATTACTTCGCTGACAAAAAAATCTTTGAAGAAAACAAGGACGGCTATGCCAATATTTTGATTCTAAAAGATGCTTCAATATTCTCCAAATTATCCGTCATTCCTGATTTATTAAAAGGCGATGTTGTCGCAAATGATAATATCGAATATATCAAAGCGCGTAATATTAAGATTTCTTCAGATAGTGAATTGGAGTCAGATGTTGACGGTGATAAGTCAGATAACCTACCTGTAGAAATCAAAGTCCTAGCTCAGCGAGTAGAAGTATTTTCAAAACCGAAAGAGTAAAAGGTAAAAATTAGTTTATTATTCACAACGAAATTAAGTTCTATATCAACGATTGGAGGAGGAATGAATTCTCTATTTGATGAATTTCGAACAATTTGTTCTCATTTAAACCAAGTCGGAATCACTCCGACGCTCATGGGGTCTTTGGGGTTTGAATACCGATCAAATGAAGAATGGGGGCCGTCTGACATTGACATTCATGTGCCTGGTGATCATAGAGGTTGGGAAGCACCTGATCATCTCAGAATTTATGAGTGGGACAAGATAATGAAAGTGATGAAACACTTAGGCTATGCCTTAATAGATATTCATGAGCATGAATTCCAAAAAGATGGTCTGAGTGTTGAGTTTGGAAGTATCGATTCTTTACCTGATTTTGCAGGAGTTTCGGAATCGGATATAGAGCTGATTCATCTCGAAAACATCACTTTCCGCGTTCCAAGTTTGGAACAGTTTTTAAGTATTTACAAGGCTTCTTCCCAAGATTCTTATCGAAATGAGCACAATAACAATAAGGATTTTAAAAAAATTGAGTGGCTGGAAAGATATTTGTAAATTATCATTTGAAAAGTAGCAAGTTGTAAGACTGGCTGCTTTTTTATTTATAGAACCAAACCACTAGAATCTACAGACAAGCCTTGAAAATAAAATACGAAAGTAGTATACTAGAATCACAATCATGAAAACGTTTGCGTCGCAAATGCAACCAAGTAAATCAGGAGACAAATACAGTGGAAGTAACAGCCATTTACCACAGAGCAGAGTCGGAATATGCCTATCTTTACAAGGATAAAAAACTTCATATTCGGATTCGAACTAAGAAAGGGGACATTGAAAGCATTAACTTGCATTATGGAGATCCTTTTATCTTTATGGAGGAGTTTTATCAAGATACAAAGAAAATGGCCAAGCTGACTTCTGATGCTTTATTTGACTATTGGCAGATTGAAGTGTCCGTTGACTTTGCACGTATCCAGTATCTCTTTGAAGTGACGGATACAGAAGGCCAGAGCATTTTGTACGGCGATAAAGGCTGCGTGGAAAATTCTCTAGAAAATCTTCATGCTATTGGAAATGGCTTTAAGTTGCCTTATATTCATGAGATTGATGCCTGCCAGGTTCCTGACTGGATTTCAGATACGGTATGGTATCAGATATTTCCTGAAAGATTTGCTAATGGAAATGCTCTATTAAACCCAGAAGGGACATTAGACTGGGATTCTTCTATCACACCTAAGAGTGATGATTTCTTTGGTGGTGATTTACAAGGCATTATTGATCATCTGGATTACTTGCAAGAATTGGGCATTACTGGTCTTTATCTCTGTCCAATCTTTGAATCGACGAGCAATCATAAGTACAATACGACGGATTATTTCGAAATTGACCGTCATTTTGGAGATAAGGAGACCTTTCGGGAACTGGTAGAGCAAGCCCATCAGCGTGGTATGAAAATCATGCTGGATGCTGTATTTAACCATATTGGTTCGCAATCGCCTCAATGGCAAGATGTTGTCCAAAATGGTGAACAGTCTGCTTATAAAGATTGGTTCCATATTCAACAATTCCCAGTGACAACTGAAAAGTTAGCCAATAAGAGAGAATTACCTTATCATGCTTTTGGTTTTGAGGACTATATGCCTAAGCTAAATACAGCCAATCCAGAGGTCAAGGATTATCTTTTAAAGGTTGCGACTTATTGGATTGAAGAGTTTGATATCGATGCTTGGCGTTTGGATGTGGCTAACGAGATTGACCATCAGTTCTGGAAGGATTTTCGCAAGGCAGTCTTAGCTAAAAAGCCTGATCTTTATATCCTTGGAGAAGTTTGGCATACGGCTCAGCCTTGGCTAAATGGAGATGAGTTTCATGCGGTCATGAATTATCCTTTATCTGATAGCATCAAGGACTATTTCTTACGAGGTGTTAAGAAGACAGACCAATTCATAGATGAAATCAATGGGCAATCTATGTATTACAAACAGCAGATTTCAGAGGTTATGTTTAATCTTTTGGATTCGCATGATACAGAGCGAATCTTGTGGACGGCCAATGAAGACGTTCAACTGGTTAAATCAGCCCTAGCCTTTCTCTTTTTGCAAAAAGGAACACCGTGCATCTATTACGGAACCGAGCTAGCCTTGACCGGAGGACCAGACCCAGATTGTCGTCGTTGTATGCCTTGGGAACGTGTATCAAGTGACAATGATATGTTGAACTTTATGAAGAAGCTGATTGAGATTCGAAAACATGCGTCAGCAAGCATTCAGCATGGCAAGTATAGCCTCCAAGAAATCAAACATGATCTAGTAGCTTTGGAATGGAAATGCGATGGACGAATTCTTAAAGCTATCTTTAACCAGTCCAAAGAAGATTATCTTTTAGAGAAGGAAGCAGTAGCACTAGCAAGCAATTGTCAAGAATTGGAGAATCAGCTTGTCATCTCTCCAAAAGAATTTGTGATTTTTCATTAAAGAGCAATCATGAGCGACAGGAAAGTTGTAGTATAGAGAGCGTTTTACAAACAGACTATTTGTCGTCTTGCTACAATTGGTATATAATTTAACTTAAAGAAAATAGGAGGACTAATCGAATGGAATTAAAAGATTTTACAGAAAAAGAACAGGAAATGATTAAGAAGGGGCTGACTACGTCTAAGATTAGTGACAAGGAAACTGCTGAGAAAATTCTTGCGCTTGTACCACAAGATTTGGTTAAGCGCATCCCGTTTTTCGTCAGAAAACATGCTACAACACGTACGATTAAACGCATTTCAATTGAACACCCTGAACTCTACGCTGCTGCTCAAACAAGTGGCGAAATTCCAGAAAAAGAACGCGAAGAATTGCGTCAGATTATCACGACTATCTTTGAACAAAAAATGAATAAGCATAGTATTAAGTAGTGGGATGAAAACATTTTTTATTGGCGGTCTGGGAAGCAATATCTATCATAGCAAGGATTTTCTTCAAGAGTTAGATTCGCAGGTCTGTTTTCTAAATCCATATGAAAAGCATCTTCGAGATGAAACAGAATTGAAAGCATGGTTTAAAAAGGAAATAGTAGAGGGAGAATCTATCTGTCTGATAGGCCATTCTCTTGGAGGGGATTTGGCTCGTTATCTCGCATCGGAATTTCATGAAGTGAAAAAACTGATTCTTTTGGATGGAGGCTATCTAGATTTAGATAAGATTTTACCTTTAGATATAGAGTTAGAGGAAGCTAAAAACTATATCGAATCTCAAGTCGTTTCGGACTTAGATGTTCTTATTTCTAAAGAGAAATCTGAAGCAAAGCATTGGTCAGAAAATCTGGAGGAAGCTGTAAAACAGTCTTATCACTGGAATACGGAGTATGATAGATATGAGTTAGCTATAAATTCTGAAAATATAGAAGCGATTCTTCGACTACGGCGGAAAATCCAAGCTTTTAAGAGAGAAGTGGGAGATACCTTGTTTATCAGTCCTCGCTATCCTAATGAAGCTAGATGGAGAGAGGAAGCCCTAAAAGAATTACCAGACTATGTTGATACCATTTTTCTAGAGAACTTTGGCCATGAGCTTTATACTGAAGCACCTAAAGAAATCGCTAGCCTAATTAATGAGTGGCTCGCTTATACTCACTGAGCCACTTGTATTATTTGAAATGGTATAAGATGAAAATCTACAAGTCACTAAGTCTCATATAACAAAAAACGAACAGGCTCTTTTTCTGTCATTCAGAAAAGAACTTGTTCGTTTTGTTCTTTTAAAACACGCGATACACGTATGGATTTTCTGGTTTATCGACTTTGGTAAAGCTTTCGATTTCCAAGGTTGGGAGGTTTTGTTTGAGTTCTTTATGATAGTGATTGACCAGTTTTCCTTTAGCCGTAATCCAGGTGTTGTTTTCATACTGACGGCTATTTCCCTTTGTCAGCAATCCATACACACCGGAATCTGCGATACAGTGAATAATGCCGAAGCGGAACAGAAATTGGCTATTGGCATGACTGGGGTCGTTGTAGACAAAGCCTGTAAACTGGACTGTCTTGCCTTCAAACTCATCTGGATAGTCGTAGATGGCTTCCATGAGTTCCATATAGTTTTCGTTGGTAATCTGAATACTGTCTTGGGACAAGTATTTATCCGCCGCCGTTCGCATTTCCTTTTCATAGGCTGTTTTTGAGAAATAAGAACTGGTATCTGGTTTCAAATATTGGCTTGTCGTCCCTTCGCTGGTCTGAATGGCTTGATCCGTTCCTTCTGATAAGGGGAAATGATAGCCTTTAGCAGAAACGGTCTGAGAATCCAAGCTAACAGTTGGAAAAGTTAAACCGACGACAATCGGAATGGTCAGAAGAGCAATACTCGTCACCTTTGCTAATCGGCTATTTAGATGACTGTGAGTTTTGACTTGCTTCATCCAGATATACAATTGAACGATTGCCAAGATAAAGGAAAGCACCATGGAAATATAGGCTAGATAGGAATAGTGCATGTTGATGTACTGGTTTAATTTGCCCGACAGATGGAGATAAATAGTCAGTTCAAAATAGCCAGCTAAAATTAAAAATCGAATCATAAAATGACTCCAATCAAGATAGAATAGGCTAAAACGACCAGAGTTACAATTGTAATGAAATGACTGATAAATCGTGCTTTCAAGTAATTTTTCATCATGAGAATATTTTTGATATCCAGCATTGGACCAATGACGAGAAAGGCCAGAACTGGTGCCAAGCCGAAACTCGAGAGAAGAGAAGCACCGATAAAGGCATCCGCCTCACTACAGAGCGAAAGAAGAAAGGCCAAAAGCATCAAGAGCAGGATGGCAAAAAGAGGGGTTGCACTGATCGAGGTCAGAATCCGAGTTGGAACATAAACCTGTATAACAGAGGCAAAGAGACAGCCGAATACCAAATAACGTCCCGTATCAAAAAATTCATCAATGGCTTGTACAAAGACCTGAAAAACTTTTTTTGCAGGAGTCAAGTGAGAAAAATCATGCTCATGACAGGCCAGACGATTTTCTTTTTGAATAGGTTCTTGCCAGAAAAATCCCAGAAAAATCCCAAGCATCACAGCTACAACAATGGAACCCAGAGCTCGCAATAGGGCAATGTGGAAGGAGTTGCCAAAGGCAGAATAGGTCGCAAAGAGTACAATGGGATTGATAACAGGTGCTGTCACAAGAAAGGGAATGGCTGTGTAACTGGGGACTTTCTTTTCCAGAAAACGATTGATAATTGGGACGATTCCACATTCACAAGAAGGGAAAAGTATCCCAACGAAGGTCCCAAAAAAGATTCTCCCCCAACGATTTCGAGGGAGAAAATGATAAACTTTTTCAGGTGTGATATAGACCTCAATCAGCCCTGAGACAATACTTCCTATCAGCACGAAAGGGAGGGCTTCAATGATAATGGAGAGAAAAATGGCTCCAGTCTGAAGCACACTAGATGGGAGTTGTTGGAAAGCAGTCATCTAGTTTTTCTTTTCTGCTTTGGCTTTTTTCTCTTTGTCATCAGGAAAAGTGACTTGTTTCAAATCAGGGAGTTTCGCAAACTCTTCAAACATCTTGTCCAAGTCGTCTCGTTTTGTAAATTTTACAGCCATAGGTGTACCTCGATTCTAAATTCTACCTCTATTATACTATTATTTTGAGGAAAAGGAAAAAGTTAAAATTTCAAATTGAGTAGCTAATAGATAATATAGCTTGATATTACCTGATATATATCATAAGTGTGATATAATTAAATAAAAAGAAAATCATGGGAGGTAGTAAAATTGACTTGCTTAATCAGTGTTATTTTATTACATCAAGGAGATAAAAATAGTTTATTAGAGTCTTTATCAATAGTGGATAGACAAACATTAAAAGATATAGAAGTTATTATTGTAAATCAATCTACAGTGGAGATAGCTTCCATTAGCCAACAGATGGATCTATCATTTAATATTAAGATTATAGATGAGAATTCTTTTGCTGACTTGTCTGATATGATTACAGGAGATTATATTACGTTTCTATCATCAAATGATTCATTATTTGATTGGACATTTGAAAAGATGTATCACGCGATAAGATTATCCGATTCTGATGTTGTTCTTGGTAATTTTGCTGATTTGGATGATGGAGTATTTTACTTTTATCCTTGGGGGGATAATTGGTTGACAGAAAATTTAACGAATGTTCAAGTTTTGCAAAAGATGGATGATACAGATCATCGAATTAGAAAACAATATTGTTCATTATTCGGAAAATTATTCAATAGTAAGCTTTTACGAAAAATAAATCAATTTGATATAAACAACCTTATTTGGAGACTTTATATTCACTCTAAAACTGCAACCTATATTAATTTCCCGACATATATCTACAAACCTGTTGTAGATGCTAAACCTCTAAAAGGCTCCTACAAAATCATATTAGAAAATTATGAAAATAGAATCAAAGATTGCTCTGTCTTAGAAAACTATGATATAGAAATAGCGAAAAAACAGTATATTCAAGAATTAGCAAATTTTAGTGCTTGGTTAAAAAATGACGGTGAACATTTAGATTCTGAAATTGTTTATCATAAGTTGATAGCTGCAGAGAAAGGAATTTTCCCTTTTCTTGACCTTGAAAGATTAGATTTCACCATTATAAGTAATAATTGTGTCGGTGGATTAATTTATAAACAACTTGGTTTTCAATATAGAACACCTTTTGTTGGTTTATTTATTCTTCCTGATGATTATTATAAACTTACAAAGGATTTTCGTTACTATATGGAACAAGAACTTGTTTTCGAAGAGGAACTTATTTCACCGAGCTGGACTCATGAAGTTTATCCTTTGGGGCATTTAGGAGATATAGATATTCATTTTCTACATTATTCTAGTATTGAAGAAGCACGGACTAAGTGGGAAAAAAGAAAAAAACGCATAGTTTGGGATAATCTATATTTTAAATTTGACAATAAAGATTCAGCTAGTGAAGAAATTCTAAGTAAGATGGATAATCTTCCTTATTTTAATAAATTAATTTTAGTCAATCGTCCATATAAAAATTTGAAAAGTCAATGTGTTATTCCAGGTCAGGAACATCTTCCAGAACTGGCTATTATGCCTGATCCATTAAATACTTTTGATATCATGGGTTGGTTAAAAAAAGGTGGCAATGCTATATAAATAATACGTTATTTGCACCATAGAATATTGAGATGAAGCAAGTTTATTCCCCACCTTATGTTTTAAAATTGTAAGAGATAATTTGAATAATATTGGCTTGTGGTATAATAGATTCATGGATAAAAAATATGAAAAAATCTCCCAGGATTTGGGAGTGACGTTAAAGCAAATTGATACTGTTCTAAGTTTGACAGCTGAAGGGGCGACTATTCCCTTTATCGCGCGTTATCGCAAGGACATGACTGGTAGTCTGGATGAGGTGGCGATTAAGGCCATTATCGACTTGGATAAAAGCCTGACAAATCTCAACGACCGTAAGGAAGCTGTCTTGGCTAAGATTCAAGAACAAGGCAAGTTGACCAAGGAATTGGAAGAATCTATCTTAGCAGCCGAAAAATTAGCAGACGTAGAAGAACTCTATCTACCTTACAAGGAAAAGCGCCGGACCAAGGCAACCATCGCCCGTGAAGCTGGACTCTTTCCTCTTGCTCGCTTAATCTTGCAAAACGTAGCCGATTTAGAGAAAGAGGCTGAGAAGTTTGTCTGTGAAGGATTTGCGACTGGGAAGGAAGCTTTGGCTGGTGCAGTTGATATCTTGGTCGAAGCCTTATCGGAAGATGTCAATTTACGTGCCATGACTTATCAGGAGGTGCTGAGACACTCTAAACTCACTTCACAAGTCAAGGAAGAAAGTCTTGATGAAAAACAAGTTTTTCAGATTTATTATGATTTTTCAGAGACAGTTGGAACTATGCAAGGTTATCGTACCTTGGCTCTCAATCGTGGGGAGAAACTTGGTGTCTTAAAGATCGGTTTTGAACATGCGACGGACCGTATTCTAACTTTCTTTGCTGCTCGTTTCAAGGTGAAGAATGTCTATATTGATGAAGTTGTTCAGCAATCTGTTAAGAAAAAAGTCTTGCCTGCTATCGAGCGTCGTATTCGGACAGAATTAACTGAAAAGGCAGAAGAAGGAGCTATTCAACTCTTTTCTGACAATCTGCGTAATCTCCTCTTGGTTGCTCCATTGAAAGGGCGTGTGGTTCTTGGATTTGACCCAGCCTTTCGTACAGGAGCAAAGCTAGCTGTCGTTGATGCAACAGGAAAAATGCTGACGACTCAAGTCATCTATCCTGTCAAACCAGCCTCTGCTCGTCAAATCGAAGAGTCCAAGAAAGATTTGGCAGATTTGATTGGTCAATACGGCGTAGAAATTATTGCCATAGGAAATGGGACGGCCAGTCGTGAAAGTGAAGCCTTTGTGGCGGAAGTTCTTAAAGATTTTCCAGAAGTCAGCTATGTTATCGTCAATGAAAGTGGTGCTTCGGTCTATTCTGCCAGCGAACTGGCTCGTCAGGAATTTCCAGACTTGACAGTTGAAAAGCGCTCTGCTATCTCAATCGCCCGTCGTTTGCAAGATCCTCTTGCTGAATTGGTCAAAATCGATCCCAAGTCAATCGGTGTCGGGCAATACCAGCACGATGTCAGTCAGAAGAAATTGTCTGAAAGTCTGGACTTTGTTGTGGATACCGTGGTGAACCAAGTCGGTGTCAATATCAATACGGCCAGCCCAGCTCTTCTTTCCCATGTGGCTGGACTTAATAAAACCATTTCTGAAAATATTGTCAAATACCGTGAGGAAGAAGGAAAAATCACTTCACGCGCCCAAATCAAGAAAGTTCCCCGTCTAGGTGCCAAGGCTTTTGAGCAGGCTGCTGGTTTCCTTCGTATTCCTGAAAGTAGCAATATCCTTGATAATACAGGAGTTCACCCAGAAAACTATGCTGCCGTTAAGGAACTTTTCAAACGCTTGGATATCAAGGAACTGAATGAAGAAGCACAAAGCAAACTCAAGTCGCTTTCAGTCAAGGAAATGGCGCAAGAGCTAGACCTTGGTCCTGAAACCCTTAAAGATATCATTGCAGACCTTCTCAAACCAGGTCGAGATTTCCGTGATTCCTTTGACACACCTGTGCTTCGCCAAGATGTCCTAGATATCAAGGACTTAGTGGTTGGGCAAAAGCTAGAAGGAGTAGTGCGTAATGTCGTTGACTTCGGTGCCTTCGTTGATATTGGGATTCACGAGGATGGATTGATTCATATTTCTCATATGAGTCGCAAGTTTATCAAACATCCTAGCCAAGTGGTGTCCGTCGGAGATTTGGTAACAGTTTGGGTTAAGAAAATTGATACTGAACGTGAAAAAGTCAATCTGTCGCTTCTAGCTCCAAATGAATCTGACTGAGTATGTTCAATTCGTATCGCAAGAAGACTTTGGGAGACCTTTTAAACACCAAGCCCAGTGGAATTCTCGTCTGCGAACGACAGGTGGGCGATTTTTCCCTAAGGATGGACATTTAGATTTTAACCCTAAGGTTTATCAGGAACTGGGTTTGGATGTTTTTAGGAAAATTGTCCGACATGAACTCTGTCATTATCACCTCTATTTTCAAGGGAAGGGCTATCAACACAAGGATCGGGATTTTAAGGAACTGTTGAAAGCAGTGGATGGATTACGCTTTGTACCAACATTGCCTAATAGTAACTCCAAACAAATCAAGCTTTATCGTTGCCAATCCTGCCAGCAAACTTATCAGCGTAAGCGTAGGATTGATACCAAACGCTATCACTGTGGAATTTGTCGAGGAAAGTTGCTACCAGTAAATCAGCCTGAGGACCGATGAAGGTCGAGCCTATCCGTGGTATACTATGTCTAACCTAGCAGAAAGAGGAAATAACATGAACAGTAAATTTTATAAAATGAGACGAAATCGTATGATTTCAGGAGTTCTGGCAGGTCTATCAGACAAGTGGAACTTCGATGTTACCCTTGTTCGTTTCTTGTTTGCTATTTTTACAGTCGCAAACTTTGGCCTTGGTGTGATTATCTATATCATCCTAGCTTCTGTCATGCCAACCAAGGAAGAAATCGAAGCAGAAATGTACGGAACAGGTCCACGCAAACGCAAAGAAGCCCAAGCCATTGAAGAAAATGATGGATGGTTTTGGTGAGGCAGAAACAACTATTTTATTGATAGTCTATAAATTCGAGTATTCTATTTTAACATTTCTCGAACCCTTGCATTCCGCAAGGGTTTTCTTCTTACTTTCTTTTTATGGTAAAATAGTTTTAATAAAATGTCTACATTTCCCCAATCTTACAAAAATGTAAGATTAAAGTCTCTTTTGTAAGGTTAGGTTATGGCAAGCGGTCTTTTTTTGATGTAAACTAGACTCATAAAGAACAAAGGAGTAACATCATGAAACAAATCTTACCTAAGAAAACAAGAAAACCAAGTCACAAAGATATCGAGCGTGTTCAGCTGGGATGCGCTATGATGCAAGCAACATTTCATTTAATGGGATATTAAGAAAGGAGATTCTCATGACACTTTTAGATGTAAAACACGTTCAAAAAATTTATAAAACTCGTTTTCAGGGCAACCAAGTAGAGGCCCTTAAGGATATTCACTTTACCGTAGAAAAGGGTGACTACGTTGCCATTATGGGTGAGTCTGGTTCTGGTAAATCAACTCTTCTCAATATCCTAGCTATGCTGGATAAACCAAGTCGTGGACAGGTTTATCTGAACGGAACTGACACCGCAACCATTAAAAATTCACAGGCTTCTAGCTTCCGTCGTGAAAAATTGGGTTTTGTCTTCCAAGACTTTAACTTACTAGATACTCTGTCTGTTAAGGATAATATCTTGCTTCCACTTGTATTGTCAAGAAGACCTATTACGGAGATGATGAAGAAATTGGTGGTGACAGCTGAGAATCTGGGAATCAACCAATTACAAGAGAAGTACCCTTACGAGATTTCAGGAGGGCAGAAACAGCGTGTAGCAGTAGCTCGTGCCATCATCACAGAACCTGAAATTCTCCTTGCGGATGAGCCAACAGGAGCCCTTGATTCCAAGTCATCTGCAGCCTTACTTGATGTCTTTGATGAAATCAATGAGCGTGGCCAAACCATTCTTATGGTAACCCACTCAACATCAGCAGCTAGCAGAGCTAAACGTGTACTCTTTATCAAAGACGGCATTCTTTACAACCAAATCTACCGTGGAGAGAAGACAGAGCGTCAGATGTTCCAAGAAATCTCTGATACCTTGACTGTCATGGCAAGCGAGGTGAATTAATATGTTTCGATTAACCAATAAGTTAGCGGTATCGAACTTGATTAAAAACCGCAAACTCTACTATCCTTTTGCGCTGGCTGTTCTCTTGGCAGTCACCGTCACCTATCTCTTTTACTCCCTGACCTTCAATCCCAAGATTGCAGAAATTCGTGGAGGAGAAACCATCCAAACAACACTTGGATTTGGTATGTTTGTCGTCACACTTGCGTCAGCTATTATTGTCCTTTATGCCAATAGTTTTGTCATGAAGAACCGTTCCAAGGAACTGGGGATTTATGGCATGTTGGGATTGGAGAAACGTCACCTGATCAGTATGACATTTAAGGAGTTAGTGCTATTTGGGATTCTAACTGTTGGAGCAGGTATCGGTATTGGAGCCTTGTTTGACAAGTTGATTTTCGCTTTCCTACTCAAACTGATGAAATTAAAGGTAGAACTAGTCGCTACCTTCCAGATGAAAGTTGTCATTACAGTACTTCTTGTCTTTGGTTTGATTTTCCTAGGTCTCATGTTCCTGAATGCTCTTCGAATCGCCCGTATGAATGCCCTCCAGCTCTCACGTGAGAAAGCTAGTGGTGAGAAAAAAGGTCGTTTCCTATCTCTCCAAACTATTCTTGGTGTGATTAGTTTAGGTGGTGGATATTATCTTGCGGTTACTGTAAAAGATCCTCTTACAGCTCTAATAACCTTCTTCTTAGCTGTTTTACTGGTTATCTTTGGTACTTATCTATTGTTTAATGCAGGAATTACCGTTTTCCTTCAAATCTTAAAGAAAAACAAGAAATACTATTACCAGCCCAATAACCTTATCTCAGTGTCCAACTTGATTTTCCGTATGAAGAAAAATGCGGTTGGACTAGCAACTATCGCAATTT
>CAUTUU010000015.1:0-33081 GCA_963541545.1 uncultured bacterium
CTTTCAATTTCTTTTCACGAATCATATCTGTCTGCATGATAATCTCAATGTAACGGCGGAGGTCATTATGCCATTTTTCCTTATTAATCAAGCCTAACTTCACATCACGGTACTTACGCAAGAGGGTATGGATATGGTTGGTCAAATCCAGCATACTCTTACGTTGAACTTGTGTTGGATGAGCTGTCAAAACAGGGACAACATTCAAGTGTTCTAGAATTTCAACCGCATTTTCTTTTTCTGCAACCATCTTGATTGTTGCTGACAATTTACCAAGATAATCTTGATCAATATTATTTTGGTGGTTGATTTCATAGGCCAAGTCCACGTCTTCTGAAATATTAATCAAGAGGGGCAAGATAGAAAAATAGCGTGAAATATAAGCCATTTCATCATTTGTCAGACTAGTAACTAATTGGTTCAAGCCTTGATAATCTTCTTGAGTTGACAATTCTTTCAACTGCATGATTTTTTCAAAAGTCTCTGGGGCAAGCATATTTTTAGTGATATCTTCTAACAATTCTGTTAAAATCAATACTTCTTCTTGCACGACAGCTTTATTACTATAGTTTTCTAATTTTTGAAGAGACATAGGTAATCCTTTCCACTCTCAGCTCTACATATAGTGTGATGAGTGAGCTTCTAACTCCTCATATAATTGGGCACGCTTTTCACTTGCATCAATATTTAAGACAAAGGCAATGGCTACAGACAAGACTAGGAGACTGTTCCCTCCTTGTGATAAGAAGGGGAAGGTAACTCCTGTCGAAGGAATAATGCCAGAAATTCCACCGATATTGACAAATACCTGTACCAACATCATCCCCCCAACCCCAATCGCCATCATGGAATTAAAGGGATTCTTAGCACGAATACCGACTAGGATAATTCGCAAAATTAGGAAAAAGACAAGTGCTAATATCAAGCTGGCTCCCACAAATCCAAACTCTTCAATGACAATTGAAAATACAAAGTCTGTATGGGCTTCTGGTAAATAGCCACGTTTTTCGATTGAGTTCCCTAAACCTAGACCAAACCAGCCACCATTCACCATGGCAAAATAGGAATTTGCGAGCTGGTGACCAGCTCCTGCCAAATCAGCAAAGGGATTAAAATAGGCGCTGAAACGCTTAGCCACATATCCAAATACTGGAATTTTTGAAAACTTATCAACCCCTATCATATCAATAGCTGTTAAGGAAAGGGCCGAAACTCCAAATAAAAGACCAATAAAGGCTATAAACCAACGATAAGCAATTCCACTAACTGTATACATAATCAAGGCAACCAAAGCTAGGATAGTAGCATTCCCCAAATCTGGGAAAATAGCCAGACTTCCTATCATTACCAAAAGGACAAAGCGCCAATCATTAAAAGCACGAGGAATCCATTGATTTTGAGTTAAAACTTGGAAATCATAAACAGCAATTTCATCCTGTTGTTTTGAAAAGCGTTGGGCCAGGTACCAGACGATAATAATCTTCAAATATTCAGCTGGCTGAATGGTCAAAGGTCCTACCGATATCCAACCATAGGCTCCATTGACTGGCGTACCAATTATACGAGCCAGAGCTAAGAGAATTAGCTCAATAAACATAACAATAAATAAAAGTCGTTCTTTTCTTAAAAAATTCAGTTTCAGCTTATATATCAAGGCAATCAATATTAAACTAAATCCCCAAAACATTCCCTGACTTCGAACTAATTGCAGGGCACTTTTACCTTCTTCTATTAGAATGGCACTGGTTGTAGAATAGACTACAATCAAGCCCAAAATAGATAAAAGTAAGTAAGGAACTAGGATAGAATAGTTTAATAGGTGCCTCTTACTAATCTTCATAGTATCACCAATCTAATGAGAACAAAAGAAATTATTCCCAAATTCCGTTTATTTTCTAGTTTTGATTGCTATTATACCATTTTTTCCGAAAGAAAAAAACTCTTATCCTTAAGATAAAAGATTTTCTCATAAGAAAAAGAGCACTTGGCTCTTTTCTGTTTTATTCTTTTGAAGAACTGCTTGAACTTGAATCTCCGTTGCCGATATATTGAGTAAAGATATTTTGGAAGGCTTGGTCTTTAACCTTGATATTGGCTGCTTGCAATTCTTTTCCGATAATGCTTTGAACAAATGTCGCATCGTTTTGTTTTTGGGTTAGGATAACAGTTTTTAATTTTTCTTTGTAGTCATCAATATTAGATGATTTTTCTGTTTTCTTAGTGAGTTTTACAATGTAATATTGGCTGCTGTAGGCTTGTGTGCCAGCGGCTGTAATCACATCAGAAACCCCATTTACATCTAGAGCAAATGCCGCTTTCTTAACTTGTTCTGGTACTTCTGTCGAAGCAGAGTCAAAGGTGATTTCACCACCGTTCGCTTTGGTTTTCTCATCAGTTGAGTTATCTTTAGCTAATTGAGCAAAGTCTGCACCACTTGCCTTAGCTTTTTCGAGGACTTCTTTCGCTTTATCCTCATTATCAAGACGAATGATTTGAGCCGTTACATCTGGAGTATATTCATCAAAGGCTTTCTTATAAGCATCATCTGTCAATTCAGCTTCTGCTGCCTTCTTAACTGCCAACTCAACTAATTTACTTGTACGAATTTGAGCTTTACGTGTTTCAAGAGTCATGCCTGCTTGTGACAAGACACGTTGGTAGTTCTCACCATATTGTTTTTCTTCTTCTGCAATAGTGTCGTTGACTTCTTTGTCATCCACTTCTGAGCCATATTGTTTCTCAAATACTTTTTGGATGGTCAAGTTTAACAACACTTGTTGAGCTGAAGGGTTGCTTTTTACTTGCTCATAAAATTGATGTTCTGTGATGACATCCCCCTTCATGCTGATAAGGTCTGCCCCTTCTGAACCTTTCGAACAAGCTGCTAATGTTGCCACTGATAATAGTGTAATGGCACCTGCCAATAGTTTTTTCTTCATGTCTACTCCTTTAAGATAAGTGTTACCCTATCTATTTTACTATATTTTCTTAAATTTTTCTGAAAATTATTCGCTGTCAGGTAATTGAACATCTGCTACATTTTTACGAAGCATGAGAATACCATCCCCCAGAGGGACTAATGTTGCGGTGAGGCCTGGATTATCTAAGGTTGCGTCAAATAGTCTTTGAAGTCCTCTGTAAATAGTTCGCTGACCCCGACGGACTTCCATTATATCCTTGGCAACATCACCACCTTGGAAAATATCATCCAAGACAACCACACCACCAACTTCCAAATGCTTGAGGATTTCTGGCAGAAATACGATGTATTTAGACTTGGCAGAATCCATAAAGACAAAATCATAGGACTCTGTCAGCGTTGATAAGACATCTACCGCATCTCCCTCTAGAAGCGTAATTTGCTTGCGACTGTCAAACTTGGTAAAATTTTCCTTGGCAAAACCAATCATTTCTGGATTACGGTCAATGGTTGTAATCTTGGCATTTGGTGCATGTTCTGCCATCAAGAGAGCTGAAAAACCGATAGCCGTCCCAATTTCCAGAATATTTTTAGGCTGCATGGTTTCCATGAGAAAACGGAAATAAGCAACCGTTTCATGGGGGATAATGGGAATATTTTCCTTGCGAGCAAAGTTTTCCAATTCTTTCAAAGAGTCTGTAACTTGCTTTTGACGCTGGCGCATCAAGTCTACAATTTCTTCTTTGACGACAGGACGACGCATGTTATGGTTGGCATTTTTACTATACGATTCAACCATCTTATGCCAATCCCAATTTTTCAACAAGGGCTTCAAACTCATTCAAACGACGTTCAAAGACTGCAAAGGCATCGTTGAGGTAGTCTTCCTTCTCCATATCAACACCAGCTTTTCTCATGACATTAAGTGGATAGTCAGATTTCCCTGCCTTGAGGTAGTCGATATAGCGGTCACGGTCTTCTTGACTACCATGAACAATTTTTTCAGCCAAGGCTGAGGCTGCTGCAAAACCAGTTGAATATTGATATACATAGTAGTTATAGTAGAAGTGTGGAATGCGTGCCCACTCGTATTGGATTTCAGGATTTTCTTCCTTGCTCAATCCATAATATTCTTGGTTCAAGTCTGCGTAGAGTTTGTTTAGGAAATCACTGGTCAAGACTTCCCCATTTTGATCCGCTTGGTGAATCGCGTGTTCAAACTCAGCAAATTGAGTTTGGCGGAAAACTGTTCCACGGAAACCGTCTAGGAAGTTATTGAGAATAGCAAAGCGCGTTGCGTCGTCTTCCACTTCTTCCAATAACTTCTCCGTCATGATATTCTCATTGGTAGTTGAAGCAATCTCAGCCAAGAAGATAGAGTAATCTCCGTAAACATAAGGCTGCGTTTCACGAGTATAGCTAGAATGCATACTGTGGCCTGTCTCATGGACAAGGGTAAAGAGATTGTCTAGATTGTCCTGCCAGTTAAGAAGCATAAAGGCATTGGTATCGTAAGAACCGCCAGAGTAGGCTCCTGAACGCTTACCTTGGTTTTCGTAAACATCAATCCAACGCTCGCTGAAGGCACGTTTAACACGACTCAAGTAATCCTCACCCAAGACTGCCAAGGCATCTTCTGCTTTTTTCAAGGCTTCTTGGTAGGTAAAACTGTATTCAACAGATGAAAGTGGTGTGTAGACATCGTACATCTTGAGGTCTGAAATCCCCAAGATTTTTGAACGAAGTTCAAGGTAACGATGCAAGAGTGGCAAATGCTTGCGAACTGCTGCTACCAAATTGTCATAAACACTCTCTGGAACAAAATTCGCTGCTAGGGCTGCATAACGAGCACTCTTGTAGTTACGAACTTTGGCACGGTAGTTTTGCACCTTAACATTGGTTTGTAAGGTTTTGGCATAGGTATGTTGGAACTGTTCGTAAGTCGCATAAAGAGCTTGATAGGCACCACGACGAACCTCACGATTTTTAGACTCCATCAAACGCATATAAACGCCATGTGATAATTGTACTTCGTTACCATCTTCATCTTTAACAAATGGAAAGACGATATCTGCATTATCTAAAATAGCAAAGGTTTCACTCGCCGAACCAAAGATTTCTCCAGCTCCAGCCAATAATTCTTCTTCGCGTTGTGAAAGAACGTGATCCTTGCCTTGCAAAAGCTTGTCAAAATAGTGTTGATAAACCTGCAATTTTGGCTGAGCTTCTAAAAAGTCAGCATACTGCTTTTCACTAATTTCCATAAATTCAGGCTCATAGAATGAAAAGGCTTGGTCCAGCTGGCTATAGAGAGTCATTGCCTTGGCATAGTACTCTTGATACCTTGCTTCACGTGTGTCCTGGTCATTTTTCATATGAGCATAAACGTAAAGCTTCTCCATCTGGCGTTCCATCTCAAGAGAAAATTCAGTAATTTCGAGTAGGCTATCCGCACTATCCAAGAGATGGCCTTCATACTGGGCTACTGTCTCCAATTTTTCTGTTAGATCTTTTAAGGCTTCTTCCCAAGCCTGGTCAGTTGGGTAAATCGTTGATAGATCCCATGTATCTTTTTCATTTATTTCATGTCTTTGTAATACCATTAGATTCCTCCATCCTTTCTATTCTACCATATTTTTCAAGAAATATTGCTGATAAAAGGCTGGTGGATAAAGCTTTTGCCAATCATTTTGAGGATTTTTTTGATAATAGGTTTGAAAATACTGATAATAGCTAGTCAAATCTTGCTCTATTTGGCAAAAATTACCTACTACTGGTCGAATTTGTGGATACCATTCTTTTAGCCCATAAGTCAGGAGATTTTCCCCCTTTTGATAGGCTTCTGCTTGTTCTTTCATCCAAAAGGGATTTTGATAATAGAGTTGTTGCCGGATATAACGACAGATGTCCTTATCCTGAGAAACACTAAAACTAGATATTTTTTGTTTCTTATAGGGAAGACGTAATATCTCCAGTAAACTAGCTTGGCCATAGGGAAATTCTTTAATCTGATAATGGAGTTTACCTCGAAGATCTTGGTAAATCAGGTATTTGAGTCTTAAAACTTGTTTTTCTTTGTCTAATTCCCAAACATAAAAGCCCATGTTTTGACTAAAATAGAGGAAACCTTGTTGCAGACGAGTCAAGCGACCTTTGAGCCACAGTTTTTGACCCAGCAACCACAATACTTGGTAACCTTGACTACGATAGCCCTCGCTTCGCTCTTTAAGGATTTTTTGAGGCAAGGGGCTACACTGAACCTCTAGAGCTAGATTGCCATTTACAAACACATCCGCAATCTGTTTAAGCTCTGGGAGAGGGTATTCTAATTGAACCTCTGTCTCTTTTTTCAACCAGTGATAGAGGACTTCCTTATTTGCCAAGTGTTCTGGACTTTCATTTTCAAATGAAAAATCACAGTCTTTTAAAGATTTATGGGCAAAATGGGGCCGGACACTTGGTCCTTGACGCAAACGGAGCTGACCTCCACAAGCCGGGCAGGTATATGCTTGCTTCTCGAGCTTATCCTCTAACACATTTACCAGCTGTCCCCTAGCATCTCTCGCAACAAACATGATTTCCCTCCTTTTCTATATTATTCGTAAAAAAAGAAAAAAGATCAGGAAAATTCCTAATCTTCATCATTCTATAATTTTAGAGTTGCAAGCGACTTTCAAGAGCTTGTGTCAAGACTTCAGAATAGTTCACTTTCTCACGATCTGCAAGTCTGACTAGCCACTCTGGAACCGTAACATTTTTTCGAATCGCTTTATTATTCTTTACGAAAGGCAAGGGATTGACTTGAATCAAAGTCACAAATCCATCAGGAGCTTTCAACTTAGAAATGTCACTGGGAGTAGGCAAAGTCAGTCCTTCATCAATATAAGAAGCTAAAACACTCTCAAGCATTTCCCGAGCATTTTTCATTGCAAGTTCAATCGTTTCTCCTTCTGTTCCACCTCCAAATTCAGGAAATTCAATCCAGTATCCAGTGCCTTCTCTATGAAAAATAGCAGGATAAGATTTTAGCATAATACACCTCCACAATTTCCAAATCAACTACAGTCCCAAATCTTTTACTATTTTTCTCTCTAAACCTTTTCCTAAATCCTCATTACCGTGGACTGGAATAGTGACAAGATAGGGAACTCCTTCTTTCTTAAAATGATGATGACTTCCTCTCTTACGAACTTCAATCCATCCATTTGCAAGAGCTAATTTTACCATTTCCTTACCTGTGATTGGCATTTATGGTCACCTTTCTAGCTAAAATTATACTTATAATGCGTATTTTTGTCAATTCTTCTATCTTATCTATTCGTAAAAAAGAAAAAGATCAGGAAATTTCCTAACCTTCAATGTTTATTTAATTTTTTTAGCTAGCATGGTCGCGAAACGTAGTTGAATACGATTGCCATTTTCATCGCGACGGTGCAAATGGCCTGGATTTTCATTGTACTTGACCAATTCCCAGTCCTTGTAGTAGTCTGCCAATTCCCCTTCTTTAAAAGTGAATGGGAAGTTAACCGAGCAAGGATAATCCTCCGTGTCCATGGCACAAACGATAAGATTGTAGCCACCAACAGTGGTTTTTTCCTGCATATTTTTGATAATTGCAGGAATGCGTTCTGCTTGCAAAAACATCAAAACAACTGTCGATACGATAAAATCATACTCTTGCCCAATGCTGGCTGAATTGATATCGTAAAGACCAAGAGGCATTTCCAAATCTTCCTGCTCCACAATGCTTTGCAAGATTTCAAGGGATAGTTCATTTTGATCAACAGCTGTCACGTCAAAACCTTGCTGGGCTAGAAAAAGAGAATTGCGCCCCTGACCACAGCCCAAATCCAAAGCTTTACCCGGTTTCACCGTTTGCATAGCCTCTAGAACTTCTGAATGAACAGGATTAGTATTGTATTTCTTAGGGAAATAATCCTCAGGTTTACAATAAAATTCCAAGTACCATTCTACATCATCTGTGGCAGCTTCCACTCGGTGCCAGGCTTGAGGTTGCGCCATTGGGTTGTCGGCCCCTGCTTCAAAGAGGTGCTCAGCTAGAACTTCCCCTTCTTCGGTCAACTCAATAAACTTGAGAGTTCCTTTTAAAACAGTAATCTTGCCCCAAGTTCCAACCTTGGTATTGTGTTTCTGCTGAACAGCTTCAGGCATAGTTTCTTTATTCCACAAGGGCATACGTTTATAGGCAACTAATTTTTCCATTTCCAATTCCTCTTTTTATCGCTGATTAACAGCTTTCATAACACGCGCGATGTCGCGGTTTTGCTCACGTCGTTTGATAGACTCCCGTTTATCATAGTCATGCTTCCCTTTAGCTAGACCTAAAAGGAGTTTAGCATAACCATCTTTGATATAGACTTTAAGGGGAACTAAGGTCATTCCTGTCCCTTTAGTCTCTTGTTCCAACTTTTGAATTTGTTTCTTATGGAGCAAGAGTTTACGACGGCGTTCTGGTTCTTGGTTCCAGATATTGCCCTCTTCGTAAGGAGCGATATGAACATTGCTCAGCCAGACTTCCCCATTTTTTACTTGGGCAAAACCGTCCTTGAGATTGATTCGAGCAGCTCGTACACTCTTGATTTCAGTTCCAGTCAGGACCATCCCTGCCTCTAGCGTATCTACGATTGTATAGTCGTGGCGCGCCTTTTTATTTTGTGCGACGACCTTTCCCTCGCCCTTTGCCATGCTTGGCTCCTTTCTTAGCTACTTCCTTGTAAAAAGGTTTCTTTCCTTTTTTCTTTTTATCTTTTTGTGAATGCTTGCGCTTATCATTTGAGCGTCCTAATTTTCTCTTGTCTTCCTTCTTATCTGAACGACGATTTGAACCACGCCCTCTGTCACTGCGACTAGACTGTTTCAAGCCTTTTTCAATCACATCAAATTCACTTGGAATGTAAGAGAAATCAATTTCCCCCGTCATCTTGTCCGCTCTTTCAACTCGAATGCGAACCTGCTGTCCTACACGGAAGGTTGTTCCTGATTTCTCCCCACGAAGGGTCAAATCACGTTCATTAAAATGATAAAATTCAGGTAGATTTGTGATGTGAATCAAGCCTTCAACCGTGTTTGGCAATTCAACAAAGAGACCAAATTTGACGATGCTGGACACAACCGCATCGTACTCTTCGCCCACGTACTCTTCCATGTACTCAGCCTTTTTCATGGCTTCAACTTCACGCTCAGCCTCAATAGCACGACGTTCACGGTTGGAAGACTGGGTCGCAATCTCTGGAATCACTTGTTCAAAATGCTCTGCTATTTCCTTAGAAGAGCCGTAATCACGAATCATACGGTGAACAAGAAGGTCTGGATAACGACGAATCGGACTGGTAAAGTGAGTATAATAGTCAGCCGCTAGTCCATAGTGGCCGTGATTGTGCTCCGAATAGCGAGCCTGTTGCATGGAACGGAGAAGCATCATGGACAATACATCCGCATAGGGCTCTCCCTCAACAGTACGCATGATGTCTTGAAGTGCCTCCTGGCTAATCTCACTGGCAGTTCCATAAATGCGCAAGCCAAAACTCGAAGCATAATCAATAAACTTCTGAACTTTTTCAGCCTTAGGCTCCTCGTGAATTCGATAGATAAAAGGTAAATCCAGCTTGCTAAAATGCTCGGCAACTGTTTCATTGGCCATCAGCATAAAGGACTCAATCATGCGCTCGGCAACACCACGCTGACGAAGAACAATATCAACAGGCTTACCTTGTTTATCCACTAAAATCTTAGCTTCATTGGTATCGAAATTGAGGGCACCACGTTTCACACGCATGTTTTCTAAAGTTTCATGGAGCTTGGCCATGAGTTCGATACTTGGAACAATTTTCTGATATTCTTGTCTTTTTTCCTCGTCGCCAGCTAGGATATCATTGACATCACTATAGGTCATACGGAAGCTTGTCTTGATAACCGTTTGTGTAATGATGTAATTGACCACACGACCATGTTTATCAATTTCCATAATAGCTGACTGGGTCAGACGGTCAACTTGAGGATTGAGAGAACAAATGCCATTTGACAAACGCTCTGGCAGCATTGGCACCACTCGATCTGTCACATAAACAGAAGTCGCACGATTAAGGGCTTCCTTGTCAAGGGCAGAACCCTCGGTCACATAGTAGGAAACGTCTGCTATGTGAACTCCAAGCTCCAGATTTCCATTTTTCAGAGCCTTGATATGTACCGCATCGTCCAAGTCCTTGGCATCAGCACCGTCAATGGTAAAGGTAATCTCATCTCTTAGATCCAGACGGCCTTCCATATCCTTTTGAGACGGAACAGCCGGCACACTTTCTGCTTCCTTGACAACAGCCTCTGGAAACTCGGATACAATGTCCATAGACTCCAAAACCTCAAGGACATCAATCCCAACATCCGTCGAGTGCCCCACCACATCGAGGACACTAGCGACAAAGAAATCATGTTTCTTGCTTGGGTATTTGTCAATAAAGACCTTGAGAACTTCTGTTCCTTCTAGTTTAAGGGCAGGTTTCTTAACATAGATTGGTTGGCTGATTTTCTGGTTTTTCGAACGGATGTATCCAGCATACTTAGGTTTTTCCTGATCCAGAACGATTTGACCGACAACAGTTGTCAAACCGTGTTCTAGAATATCAATAATTTTTGCTTCGGCTGCTGTTCCCTTGTTACGGTCAGCGACTTTCTTAATGACGACCTCAACAGTATCACCATCAATAGCATAGTTGACATCGTTTTTTCCTACAAAAAGGTCGTCCTCTTCCCCTTCTAGACTAACAAAACCAAAGCCATTTTTATGGGCATGGAAAATCCCTTTGAGTGTAATCTCATGTTTTTTCTTGGCTTCCAAGGTCAGACTGCCATCTTCCTCAAAGCGAATCTGGTGCTTTCTTTCCATTAGGGATAAAGTTTTAATCAACTCACGAAAATCCTTGGATCCATCTTTTCCCAAAGCCTGAGCCAAATCATTGACAGTTACCTTTCCCTTGTCTTGTAAATATTCTTTTATTCTATCTTTCATATTTTCTTTCTAGATTTTTAATTTTCTTTTACTGTAAAACCGTCTCAAACATCCTTTAAAAATAAAAAGAGGCAAAGACCTAGTCCTGCCCATTATTTTCTTATCTACTTGATAATACCGTCAATGCTAAGGCAATGGCTAGCCAGAAAAAGACTAAAATCCCTGTCAAACGCTGCATTACAGCTTCGAAACCGCGTGCTTTACTGCGTTCAAACAAATCACCTGAGCTGGCATCAAATACATTGCTGGATTGGTTTTTAGTTGGTTGCATGAAAATCGCAATCACAATCACAACAGATAATACTAATAAAATGGTTAATAATAGGTTATACATATCAAACTCCTTAAAATCCCTATTATTTTACCATAAAATCTACTTAGATTCAAGATGTAGGGTTACTTTTCTTTCCTTGGGACAATACTTTAAAACCTCAATCTTGTCTGGATGGGTTTTTGAATTTTTACTGGTTAGGTAATTGATACTGCCACAAGAGGAGCATTTGAGATTAATTTTTACTCGCACTAGATTTCCTTTACTTTTAATAATGTTCGAAATTGAAGCAGGTTAAAGAGACAACTAAAGGCAACACAAAGGCTTGTCGCATAAAAGACTGCATGGTAGCCAAATTGACCTGCTACTACAGAACCTGCCATAGGCCCAACGACACCTCCCAGATAAAAGAATACCTGATTGAAGGCAAAGACCCTCGAAATACCTGCTTTGGGAGTCATCTTACTAAGAAGCGCATTAACGCCAGGTATCAAGGCACCTGTTCCCAAGCCAAAGAGGAATCGATAGAGTCCCAGTTGGAGGGGGCTTGAGGCATTGGCACAGAGAAGATAGATGATAACTGAATAAAACTGGGCTGCAACCAAGAGACGATGATTGCCCACCTTGTCACCTAGCTTGCCCATAACTCCTGCACTCATCATACTGGAAAAGCCCATGCTGGATACAATCAAACCAGAGACAAAAAGAAGATTCTCTGTCTGCCCTAAATCACGCACATAAAGAGCTAAGATAGGACCGATTGATTGGGCTGAAAATTGGATGACAAAACTGGTTAGAAAGAGATTGACCAAGAGATAGGGATATTTAACCGAGGTAAACAATTCCTTTGTTGGGATGGCCTTTTCCTTGGCTACTGGTTGAAAATCTTCCTTGATAAAGCAAATAGTCAAAATAGCAGCTAAAAATAGAAAACTACCAACCAGTAAGAAAACCGTACGAATACCAAATAATTCCGCGATAAATCCCCCGATAAAGGGACCAGTTAGAGTACCTGCAACTACGCCAGTAGACAAAGTACCTAAGGCAGTTCCTGATTTCTCCTTGGGAACCTGACTGGCTATCAAGGCAGTTGCATTAGGAACAAATCCTGCAAATACCCCGTTTAATAAACGAAGAAAGATTAACCAATAAATATTTGGGACAAAGGCCAAACCTCCCATAGTAATGGTCATAGCAAGCCCAGCTCGAATCATCATGGGTTTTCGACCATATTTGTCAGCAAGGATACCCCAGATAGGAGAAAAGAGCGCCGCTGAAATAGCAGAGACAGAAATAGCTAAGCCTGCATAAAAAGCAGCTTGCTCGCTCCCTACACCCAGATTTTCCACAAAGATGGGCATAAAAGGCACAACCAAAGAAATACTGGCTCCTGTCAGAAAATTACCAAACCAGGCAATGCGCAGATTATCCTTCCAGTTAATCTCTGTCATCTTGCTTACCTCCCTCAAGCAGGGAGAACACCTGAGTAAGAAGCTGGTCCTGATTGCCATTATTATCAAGAATATGGCTGGCCAAATCTTTCTTTTTTTCTAAAGGCCACTGGGCTGCTAGACGAAACTCAGCTTCATCTTTGGACAAGTGGTCCCTTTTCATTAAGCGTTCTACTTGGACATCTCGGTCCACATAGACCAACCAAGTCTCATCAAACCAAGAGACATAGTCCTGCTCAAAAAGTAAGGGAATATCCATGAAAAAGATAGCTTCGGTCTGAGCCAACTGGTCTCTCAACGTAGCTAGTTCCTCACGGATAATCTCTCCTTGGATTTGCTTAGACCATTCCTGTTCTTCAGGATTTGAAAAGATGAGACTAGCTAGGAGAGGGCGATTGAGTTCTCCGTTTTCAAGTATGATTTCTTGCCCAAAGTGCTGGACTAGAGCCTTAAACAGACGACCGCCAGGTTTCTGTAGTTGGTGGACGACTGCGTCGGCATCCACTACTTGAAAGCCTTGCTGTCTTAGAAAATTTGTCACGGTTGACTTACCAGAGGCAATTCCCCCAGTGATTCCAATGATTTTTCCCATCAATTCCTCCTTTGGCACTGAGGACAAAAATGGGTGCCTCGTCCACCTAGTTGGATTTTCTCAATGATAGTAGCACAACGTGAACATTCTTGACCAGCCTTGTCATAGACCTGATGAAAATCTTGCATGGTTCCATCTTCCCCAAAGGCATTGGTATAGGTCCGAATGGTGGAACCACCTTTTTCAACAGCCTGTCCCAATACAGCAATGGTCTGGTCATGAATGGCAGTCGCTTCTTCTACTGTCAAAGTCTGAGAAGATCTTGCTGGATGAACCTGGGCTCGCCAGAGAACCTCATCCACATAGATATTGCCAAGTCCAGCTACCAAGGTTTGGTCTAGAAGATGGGATTTGATAGGCTTTTTGGACTTAGCGAGGGCAGCTTGAAAGACCTGCAAATCAAAATCCTGCTCTCTTGGCTCAGGACCTAATTTTTTAGAAATAAAGTAGGCTTCCAAAAGGTCTGGTGCAAGCAGTTCCATAGTACCAAACTTGCGTACATCCTCATAAACAAGCGTGCCACCGTCTTCAAACTGGAAGAAAACATAGGCATGCTTACGTTCAGGCACTTGGTCTGGATAGTAAAAATACTTGCCCTCCATCCGCAGATGGGAAATCAAGACCTTGTCTGTCAGGTAGAAAAGCAAATATTTGCCACGACGTCCTATTGACTCAACAATCTGACCAGGCACTTCCTTTTGAAACTCGTCCAAGTCCGTTTTAATCATCTTGGAATAGCGAATTTCTATACTCGAAATCTTCTTTCCCAAAATCAATTTTTCTAAGCCACGACGAACGGTTTCAACCTCAGGTAATTCAGGCATAAGTCCTCCTTCTGTAAAAACAAGAAGCAGGCATGAGCCCACCTCTACTTAGTATTCTTTTTCATTATAGCCAAAGTCAGCCAAATCTAGCTTTTTATCGCGCCAGTTTTTCTTGACCTTGACCCAGGTTTCTAGGAAAACCTTGTCTCCTAGCATGAGTTCGATATCACGACGAGCCATGCTACCAATTTTCTTAAGCATAGCACCACCTTTACCGATGATAATTCCTTTTTGACTATCGCGCTCGACCATAATGGTTGCACGGATGTGAACCTTGTCTGTCTCTTCATCTCGTTTCATAGAGTCAACAACTACTGCAACAGAATGCGGAATCTCTTCACGAGTTAGGTGCAAGACTTTCTCGCGAACCATTTCTGAAACCAAGAATCGTTCTGGATGGTCTGTGATTTGATCAGACGGGAAATATTGGAAACCTTCGTCCAGATTTTCACTCAAAATATCCACTAGACGAGAGACGTTATTCCCTTGAAGAGCTGAGATTGGTACAATTTCCTTAAAGTCCATTTGGTTACGGAAATCATCAATCTGAGACAAAAGCTGGTCTGGATGAACCTTATCAATCTTGTTCACCACCAGAATAACAGGAACCTTAGCAGCCTTGAGACGCTCGATAATCATATCGTCCCCTTTGCCACGCGCTTCATCAGCAGGCACCATAAAAAGAACAGTATCCACTTCACGAAGAGTGCTGTAGGCGGATTCGACCATGAAATCTCCAAGTGCCGTTTTAGGCTTATGAATCCCTGGTGTGTCAATAAAGACGATTTGTTCCTTATCGGTCGTATAAATTCCCATGATTTTGTTGCGCGTTGTCTGCGCCTTGTCACTCATGATGGCAATCTTTTGCCCCATAACGTGATTTAAAAAGGTTGACTTCCCAACATTGGGACGTCCTAAAATGGCTACAAAGCCTGATTTAAATGTCATAATTTCCTCTTACTGTTTAAAATAATAAATCCCAAATTCGTGGGAGAAAAATCAATGCGCCTGTTAAGGCTGCGAAAAGAGAGACCACTAATACCGCTCCAGCCGCCATATCCTTGGCATTTTTAGCCAGCATGGAAAAGTGATAGTGACTGGCCAAATCCACCACATTTTCAATAGCAGAATTGATAATTTCAAAAGCTACTACCAAGAAAATGCTCAATAGGAGAAAGAGCCATTCGATTCGTGACACCTGAAAAACAAAACCTGCAAGAATGACTACTAGAGCCGTCACGGCATGTTTTCGCATATTGCGTTCTTCCTTGATGGTAGTAAAAATTCCTGTGAGGGCAAATTCTAAACTGGATATCAGGTCACGATTTTTCCATTTTCGTTTATTGTCTTGTGAGTCCATAGGCTGTCAAAATTTCTTCTTGTAAACCGAACATCTCCGCTTCTTCTTCCGGAGTGTAGTGATCATAGCCGTTGATATGTAAAAATCCGTGTACTGCCAAGAAGCCCATCTCACGCTCAAAGCTATGACCGTATTCCTCGGCCTGCTCATGAGCCTTATCGATAGAGATGAACAATTCCCCAATATAGGCATCAAACTCAGACATCATCTCTGCCAATTCTGGATTTTCAAGCAAATCCTCTTCGTCAAAGGAAATTTCCAACTCTGGTTTATATTCAAGGCTGATAACATCTGTCGGACGGTCCGTGTCACGGTACTCCAGATTGAGTTCATGACTACGCTCATTGGTCACAAAAGTGACTGCCATCTCCTTGTCTTCTTTTCCTAATTTTTGGGCTGCAAATTCCAAAATTTCTTGGGTTTGTTGCAACATTTCTTTTGAAACTTGACCAGTTTCATCTACCATTTCAATATACATGTGCTTCTCGTTTCTCTTTACTTGGCTTTATTATACCACATTTCCATGATTTTATTCTACCTTTTTGATATAATACTATGGAATACAATCACAAGGAGAGAACGATGTCATTTGACGGATTTTTTTTACACCACATGGTTGAGGAATTGCGAAGAGAGTTAGTGAATGGTCGCATCCAGAAAATCAATCAGCCTTTTGAACAAGAGTTGGTCTTGCAAATCCGCAGCAATCGCCAAAGTCATCGCCTGCTCCTTTCTGCCCATCCTGTTTTTGGACGCATTCAGCTGACCCAAACGACTTTTGAAAATCCAGCCCAACCTTCCACCTTTATCATGGTTTTGAGAAAATATTTGCAGGGTGCCTTAATTGAGTCTATTGAGCAAGTGGAAAATGACCGTATTGTAGAAATGACAGTTTCCAATAAAAACGAGATTGGCGACCATATCCAGGCTACCTTGATTATCGAAATCATGGGGAAACACAGTAATATTCTACTGGTTGATAAAAGCAGTCATAAAATCCTCGAAGTTATCAAACATGTTGGCTTTTCACAAAATAGCTACCGTACCTTGCTTCCTGGATCGACCTATATCGCTCCGCCAAGTACGGAATCTCTCAATCCTTTTACGATCAAGGACGAGAAACTCTTTGAAATCCTGCAAACACAGGAAACGACAGCTAAAAATCTTCAAAGCCTCTTTCAAGGTCTGGGACGCGATACGGCAAATGAATTGGAAAGGATACTGGTTAGTGAAAAACTTTCCACTTTCCGAAACTTTTTCAATCAAGAAACCAAGCCATGCTTGACTGAGACTTCCTTCAGTCCAGTTCCTTTTGCAAATCAGGTGGGAGAGCCTTTTGCCAGTCTTTCTGATTTGTTGGACACCTACTATAAGGATAAGGCTGAGCGAGACCGTGTCAAACAGCAAGCCAGTGAACTGATTCGTCGTGTTGAAAATGAACTTCAAAAAAATCGACATAAGCTGAAAAAACAAGAAAAAGAATTACTGGCGACAGACAATGCGGAGGAATTTCGCCAAAAAGGAGAATTGCTGACAACCTTCCTCCACCAAGTGCCTAACGACCAAGACCAGGTTATCCTAGACAACTACTATACCAACCAACCTATCACGATTGCGCTTGATAAGGCTCTGACTCCCAACCAGAATGCCCAGCGTTATTTCAAACGCTACCAAAAACTAAAAGAATCCGTCAAATATTTGACAGATCTGATTGAAGAAACCAAGGCAACCATTCTCTATCTGGAAAGTGTAGAGACTGTTCTCAACCAAGCTGGACTAGAAGAAATCGCTGAAATTCGTGAAGAATTGATTCAAACTGGTTTTATCCGCAGAAGACAACGGGAGAAAATCCAGAAACGCAAAAAACCAGAGCAATATCTGGCTAGTGATGGTAAAACTATCATCTATGTCGGTCGCAATAACCTGCAAAATGAAGAGCTAACCTTTAAAATGGCCCGCAAGGAGGAACTTTGGTTCCATGCCAAGGACATTCCTGGAAGCCACGTTGTCATCTCAGGCAATATTGACCCATCCGATGAAGTCAAGACAGACGCAGCAGAACTGGCCGCCTACTTCTCTCAAGGTCGCCTGTCAAATCTGGTTCAGGTAGATATGATTGAAGTCAAAAAACTCAACAAACCAACTGGTGGAAAACCCGGCTTTGTCACCTACACAGGACAAAAAACCCTCCGCGTCACACCAGACCCAGAAAAAATCGCATCCATGAAAAAATCCTGATTCGACTTGAAATCAGGATTTTTAGCTTATACTCTTCGAAAATCAAATTCAAACCACGTCAACGTCACCTTGCCGTATATATGTGACTGACTTCGTCAGTCTTATCTACAACCTCAAAACACTGTTTTGAGCAACCTGCGGCTAGTTTCCTAGTTTGCTCTTTGATTTTCATTGAGTATTATACACAAATCATATTCAATTATAGGACTAATCTTTGCCACCTAGTTTCTCATTGATTTTCATCATCACACTAGCAATTTTTTCGCCCCAATAAGGGTCTGAGGCATATTCAACATTCATACCAGACGCCTTGTTTCCAAGGAAAGTTCTGCCCCTATCGATATAATTTTCCTTAATCCATTTGGTTGCACCTAAAATTCCCTTATCCACATCATCAAATGTTTTGGCAGAAAGGTAAGGTGTCGTATCATAGGCTGTAATTCCAAAGAAATTATTCTTATCTTTGGCAATATTGCTACGTCCCCAGTCACTTTCTAAGGCACTATGAGCAAGGAGGTAGAGGGCATTGATATGATAATGTTCTTCGGCTTCCTTAAAGGTAGCTCCCTTATTTTCCAAGAGGCTGTTATTAATATTTAGCAGACTAAATACCTTATCCAAGTCTTCAGCACTGTAGTTTGTAGCCTCTGTCAAGTCTTTGAAAAGGAAGGGATTTTCAAGGTTAAAACCATCAAAATGCAGTCCATCTGCCGAATAATATTTCTTGCCTACTTCCATATCAGAAAGATGAGAAGCTACTGGGATACTAGCATTCTGAGCCACATAGTGATAAAAACGATGCCCATCGCTCTCATAATAAGGGATAAAATCCTTGCTAGCATCTAGTGCTTGTAAATCTTCTGTTTTCATATAGCCTGACAAACCAGAAATAGTAATAGCCAGGCGCTTGTCATCACTTTTTCTATCCTTATCTAGCCAGACGACACTACCTTGTGATATATAGGACAGCTTTTCACCATCTGCATTATAAATATTTGCTGTGACAGGCACTACTTGATAATAAGAAGCATTTTCATTTGTAGCTTTTTCTCCAAGCCATTTACCATCATTTCCAAGCTGATAACCATCTACTGTCTCATTTTTCGCCATGTAGCCACCAGATTTGAAGTAGTACCAGGCTTGACTTTTAGAATCGTATAACCATTCTTTCTCAGCCATTTTGCCATCAGATTTGAGATAAAACCAAGATTCCTTATCCCAAATCCATTCATTTGCTGCCATATAGCCACCGGATTTTAGATAATAATAGTGACCATTTTCGAAAATCCATTCTTTCTCAGCATGTTTTCCATTTTCTTTGATGTAAAACCAAGATTGATATTGTTTGTCAAAAAGCCAACCTTGCTGTACTTTGGCACCACTGGCATTCACATAAGCCTGGTCAATCCACTGACTTGTCAGTAGATAACCACCAGATTTAAAATAATAGTCCTTCCCTTTAATTTGGAGCCATTCTTTCTCTGCGTGTTGGCCATCTGCTTTTATATAAAACCAAGCGTCGTATTGAGAATCAAATACCCAATTTTCTATTACCTTGGCACCTGTTGCACCAACATAAGAAGCACCTACCCAAGCAGTTCTTTTCATCTTTCCATTTTGGTCAAGATAATAAAAGGCTCCCTTGTCTTCTACCCATTCTGACTTGGCCATATAGCCACCAGATTTTAGGTAAAAATAGTCATCACCTTGCTTCAGCCATTCATTTTCAGCATAGTTGGCATCTGCTTTTATATAAAACCAAGATTGATAATGAGCATCAAAAACCCACTCATTGGCTGCTTGACTACCATCTGCTTTCAGGTATTGTTTTCCTTGCCAAGTACCATCGCTAGCCATTGCATTCTCTGGTCTGGCTAAGAAAAATAGCAGGGCTAAAAAAATAAATCTCAATTTCTTCATTAACTTTCTTCCTCTGTTCTTACTCATTTCATTATATCAAAATTCTCTATAATCCATATTACAAGCTAATAAAAAATCAAGAACAGATTGATTACAGTTTACCTCAGAGACTCTTTTACTTCCTTGCGGAGATTTTCTAGACTGCTGATGCCGTATTTGTCCATGACCTTTGGTAGATTTTCAATAATATCAGGACAAGCATATGGATTAGTAAAGTTGGCTGTTCCAACTCCGATAGCAGAGGCTCCAGCCAGATACATTTCTAGGGCAGCTTCAGCCGAATCCACTCCTCCCATTCCAATGATAGGCAAATCTGTTGTTTGGGCGACTTGGCGGATGAGTTTGAGGGCTACTGGAAAAACTGCTGGACCAGACATCCCACCTGTTCCATTAGCCAAGATTGGTTTTCTGGTTTTTAGGTCAAAGCGCATGCCAACCAGAGTATTAATCATAGTCAAGCCACTTGCTCCTGCATCCTCTGCTGCCTTTGCGACAGTAACGATATCGGTCACACTAGGAGTTAGTTTGACATAAACTGGTACATCAGATGCTTCCACAGCTGCTTTCACCACATCATAAGCTAAATCTGGATCTTGACCAATCAAAAGTCCGTGATTACAGTGGTCAACATTGGGACAAGAAATATTGAGCTCGATAGCCTTTACATTAGCTGCCTTGGAAATACCACTAGAAACGGCCGCATACTCTTGTTTTGAAAAACCAGCTACATTGGCGATAATAGGAAGATTTGGATACTCTCTTTCTAGCCAAGGTAACTTTTCAGCCAAAACAACTTCCAAACCAGGATTTTGCAAACCAATTGCATTGAGCATACCAGCAGGCGTCTCTGCCACCCTTGGAGTTGGATTGCCAAAACGGGGTTCAAGGGTTGTCGCCTTGATCATAATAGAACCTAAAAGGTCTAAATCATAGTATTTGGCATACTCCTGGCCAAAACCAAAACAGCCTGATGCTGGAATAATGGGATTTTTCAAATCCAAACCAGGTAGAGAAACTTGTAAACGATTTGTAGTCATAATTTTCTCCTTATAATACAACTGTTCCTGTGCGGAAAACAGGGCCATCTTCACAGACACGTTGGCTGACCGTCTCGCTTTCTGGCACTTTTAGGACGCAGGCATAGCAAGCCCCCATCCCACAAGCCATACGAGATTCCAGAGATAGATAGGCTCTGGGGTGGTCATAAAAGGTTTGATTGATATACTTCATCATTCCAGGCGCCCCACATGAGTAAACAGCATCAAACTGACTATCTAAATCATTGATGACAACAGAAACATTCCCCTTAATGCCATAAGAACCATCATCTGTCGTTACAAAGACCTGCCCATATTGGGCTAATTCCGTCTCTAAAATAACAGCATCCTTGTTGGCAAAACCGAGGACAGTCACTACTTTCACTCCACGCGCATGCAATTCCTTGGCTACCTCAAGCAAGGGCGGAACACCAATCCCCCCACCAACAAGGAGAACCTGACTCTGCTCATCTAGGTCAGACAAGTCAAAACCATTCCCCTGAGGCCCCATCACATCAAGAGTATCTCCCTGACTTAAGGTTGAGAAAATGGCTGTCCCAGCTCCTTCAATCCGATAAATGAGGTGACACTTCTTGTTTACCTTATCAATAGATGAAATTGAAATAGGACGACGCAAAAGATGGGCATCATCAGGCACACGCAGATGAAGAAATTGGCCTGCTCGCATGGCTTCAACCATTTCTCCTTCTAGAACTAATTCAAAGATTGCTGGCGCGATTTCCTCTTGTGCAACCACCTTCATGGTTTCCAAACGAATTGCACCCAAGCGTTTCTTACATGTGGGATTCATGACTTTTCCTCCTTAAATTTTAAGGGGACCAGACAAAGAAAAGACCTTGCTAGTGCAAGGCCTCAGTTAAAATCGCACAATACAAGAGAGCACACTCAAAAAGTCTCCTCTAGAAAATTGCACTATTCTTTTATCTGACACCTTGTGAGTCTCTCTGGACTCCCCTTAAAGGTTAAATTTTTATTAGTATACTCTTTCAGCTAAAAAAAGTCAAGTAGAAAACGAACATTCTACTTGATCTCACGAGATTATTTTTCACGAATAACTTCGACCTTGTAACCATCAGGGTCTTTGACAAAGTAATAGTTAGGTGCAGTTCCTGGTAGACCATTTGGTTCAGTTACTTCATAGCCTTTGGCACTGTGCTCTTGATGAAGAGCTTCAAGATCAGGTGTACTGAGGGCGATATGGGCAAAGCCATCTCCAACCACATAAGGACCATGATCGTAGTTATAAGTCAACTCCAACTCATAGTCGTCACCCTCAAGTCCTAGATAGACAATCGTGAAGGCATGGTCTGGAAAATCTCTGCGACGCAATTCTTTAAAACCAAAAGCATCTTGATAAAATGCGATTGATTTTTCAAGATTTTCTACTCGCAAGCAAGTGTGTAGCATTTTTGAAGCCATATTTTTCTCCTTTATTTTTAAAAAGACTGGGACAATCCTGTTCCAGTCTTATCTGTTATTATTTACCAAGTTTTGCTTTAGCTGCATCTGCAAGAGCTGTGAAAGCTGCTGCATCGTTAACAGCCAAGTCAGCAAGCATTTTACGGTTAACTTCGATCTCAGCCAATTTCAAACCATGCATCAATTGTGAGTATGAAAGTCCGTTCAAACGAGCTGCCGCATTGATACGTGTGATCCACAATTTACGGAAGTCACGTTTCTTTTGACGACGGTCACGGTATGCATAGTAGTAAGAGTTCATTACTTGTTCTTTTGCAGTACGGAACAAGATGTGTTTAGCTCCATAGTAACCTTTTGCTAATTTAAGAATACGTTTACGACGTTTGCGTGATACAACGCCACCTTTAACACGTGCCATTTATATTTCCTCCAATATTTCCTAGAATTCTTTACTTACAAATACGCGATTATTTCAAGCGAGTAAGCATTGCTTTGATACGTTTGAAATCTCCTGAATGCACCATAGATGCTTTACGAAGATGACGACGTTGTTTCTTAGTTTTTCCGTGGAAACGGTGAGAAGTGTAAGCACGGAAACGTTTAAGTCCACCAGAACCTGTACGTTTGAAACGTTTAGCTGATGCGCGGTGTGTTTTTTGTTTTGGCATGATTTTTTCTCCTTTATTTAACTTTCTGACAATTATTTTTTGTCAGTCGCTGGCGCCAATTGCATGAACATTTGACGTCCATCCATTTTAGCACGTTGTTCGATGATTGCAATATCTTGAGTTGCTTCAGCAAACTCGGCTAAAACTTTTGCACCAATCTCTTTATGGGTAATCATACGACCCTTAAAGCGAATAGATACCTTAACTTTATTTCCTTTTTCAAGGAATTTGCGTGCATTGCGAAGTTTTGTGTCAAAGTCACCCTTGTCAATCGTTGGACTTAGACGAACTTCTTTCACAGTAACAACACTTTGTTTTTTACGTTGTTCTTTTTGCTTCTTCTGGTACTCAAATTTGAACTTACCGTAGTCCATAATTTTTGCAACAGGCGGTTTGGCTTGGGGTTGAATCAACACTAGATCAACATTAGCGTTATCAGCCAAAGCTTGCGCTTCACTGAGTGGCTTGATGCCTAGCTGTTCTCCTTCAAGACCAATCAAGCGAACTTCACGTACACGAATCTCATCATTGATGAATAAGTCTTGCTTTGCTATGGTTTTCACCTCTTTTGTTTTATTAGAGAAAAACAATAGCGGACTCGTAAATATACAAGCCCGCACGTTATGATAGCGTTTCTTAGAAACTTTTCATCCGTAGGGCCAGGCAACTTAATGTCACAAGGCGAGAAGCTCTCACTTCTGCTTTTCTCAACTTTTATATGATACCAAGTTTTCTAGCTCTTGTCAAGATAAAAAGTTATTTTTTTGAAAAGTTTGTGTTTGTATTTTGTCTTGGTTTCCGCATCAAAAAGAGAGAACCAAGGTGATTCCCTCTCTATGTTAGTTTTTTCTTATTTTCTGTATAGGAAAGCTAGAATCTATTAAAAACTTCCCTTTTACGTGAACTGCCCCATCTTTCGATAAATAGAATCCCCACTAACAAAAGGATAATCAGGCAAGGAAGTAAGACCATTCCCATGCTCCAATTCAGATTGACATTATCAATTTGCTTAGGTAATCTTCCAGATAAAATCTCCACTGAACGCAAGTAAGTAAAGGGAATCAGATGTGCAATCTTTTGAAGAGGCTGAATTTTTTGAATACCAAACAATAAGCCAACAATCCCAATGAGTGAAAGAAAGAGGACAGGCATTTTTTGCTTGAAAAAGTAAGCAATCAAGTACACTACTTCCACAATGACGATAAAGGCTAAGAAAGCTAAGAACAAGCCAGGAAACAACACATCTTGTATCTTTCCAATAGTTACCTCTTGATTCACTAAGCTATAAATCGGGTAGGGATAATCTAACTGTCCAAAACCACTTATCAGACTTCCAACTAGAAAAGAAAATCCGCTGATTCCGATAAACAGCACAGTTACATAGCCCACTCCAACTCCAAGAGAGGACATGGCAAATGCCACTTTTGAAAAAGGATATAACTGAGCTGTGTCCAGATGATTTTGATATCTTTCTGCAAATAGTTGCGTTAGCATAAAAATAATAGCAATCACAAACAAGGTTGGGATGATAGCCTCTAAAATCCAGACAATCTGATCAATCCCGTGGGTCGGATAAACTAAATTGTGCGCTTTTATGTTCAAGGGATATAGGGCTTGGTAAGTCTTTCGTTCGCGGTCAACCGCCATTTTTAAGTCAGAGCTAGCAGTCGGTTCCTTTGATAAAATTTCATAACTCTTTTCCTCAGCTTGCCACTGCAAATAGTAGGCTTCTTTCCAGCGTCCTTCTTTTAACAAAGCCAGAATTTCTTTCTTTTGAGTCAAAAGATTTTTTTTCGATTCTAAATTAATTTTAGCAATCTGGTATTCCTCCGAGTTGGTGTCAGATATTTGGGAGAGTTTCTCTTCATATCCATTGATGACTCTCTCACGGTCTACAAGACTAGTTTCCAACTCTCTCTCCAAGCTGACGGAGTTTGCAGTCCGACTATTAAAATAAAAGGTAACACCGAGTCCAGATACAAATAAAGCTAAGATAATCCAGTTTAAGCGACTTTTGAAAACTTTTTTCAATAAAAATAGACTAACATCTTTCATAAACTAAACCTCTTCTACTTGCCCCTGATGAATGGTTACTACTCTATCGCAGACATCAAGCAACTCTTCCTTATAGTGGGAACTTAAAAGAACCAGCTGTTCTTGTCTATCGATTTGTGCTAGCCTATCAAAAAACTTCTGACGATAATACTCATCTAAGCCATTTGTAATCTCATCCATAAGCCAGCATTTCGCCTGACTGAGGAAATACATGGCAATCACCAAGCGTTGCTTCATGCCTAAGGAATACTTGCGAATGGGAAGTCTGACATAGTCCGACATTTCCCAATAGGCAATTTCATCCCTCAAGTTCAGACCTGACTTCCAGATGTTTTTGATAAGACGAAGGTAGTCCATCCCACTTAAGTTTCCATCCAGCCATTCAACACTCTCATAATAAAACAAAGAAGGAGAGACTGCGATATTTCCGCTACTTATAGGAATTAAATTGCTAATGGCGCGGAACAGTGTCGTCTTTCCAGAACCATTGATAGCAAGAATACCATAAATCCTACCCTTTTCAAATGTAAAGTCAACATCTTGTAAGATGACTTGTCGCGTTTTTAAGGTCACATGAGTAAGCTGCAACATATCTAGCCCTCCTTTTTCTCACTCTTTAAATATTAATAACCTACGCTGTAGTAGTTTAGTACCTCATAACGATCATAATTTCAGCCAGAACCAACTTTATACTCAGAATAGCTGTCATAACGATACCATAACAGGGAATTAATATAGTTATATCTCTAGCAATTCATACTAGACTTATAGTAGGTATTCCAATCATACCGATAACTTTTAAGAACGCTCACAGCAGATATACTGGACTGAAAAAGACCAATAATCATAAACTAACTAATTAAACGATTTTTACTAATTTTTAATGGTTTTATATCATCAATATCGAATACGCTTTCATTATATCGTTTTTATCATTATGATGCAACAGATTTTTAGTTTATTTTACTAATATATAATATTTTTCCTTCCTATCGAACGCTTTCGATTTTCCAACTATTCAACCCCTTAAACCGTATAGCTCCTTGCTGGTCAGTTCGGTAAAATTTGCTATTAATACCTTCCAGTCGGGTCAAGGTTTCCTGATGGGGGAGTTTGGTGCGATTGCTCTTTCCAACTGAGATAAGAGTAAGCTCTGGTTTGAGTTTTTCTAGAAAGGCTGAACTTGATGATTTTTTAGAGCCATGTTGGCCAGCTTTCAAAACATCCACCTCTAGGTCAGGATAGTGCTTCAGCAAGTCCTTCTCTCCTTTCTCCTCCAAGTTTCCTGTGAAGAGGAAGTGCTTATCCAAGAGTTTCCCATACAGAACTATGGAATCTTCATGATCTCCATCTCCAATTTTCCTTGGAGATAGGACTTCTAACTGACTTCCGAAAATTGGAAGGTTCTCTCCCACTGACACACTACGCACCTTGGTTTGAGTCGCCTGTAGTTCTGCAACAAATTCCTTCTGTTTCAGACTGCCTTTTGATACTAAAATCTCCCCTACATGGAAAGCCTTGGTCACCTCCAGCAAATCTCCAACATGTTCCTTGTCCGTATTTGTCAAAATCAGCTGGTCAATTTTGGCTACTCCTCGATTTTTGAGATAGGGAATCAAGGTTCGCTGGGCAATGCTGGTCGTCGCCTTTTCTTGCCAAGCCTCGATTTTCTTATCAGATTCTGCCTTGCCACCTACATCTATGAGAATGGTTTTCCCAGTTACATCCCGTAGGAAAATACTTTCCCCTTGCCCCACATCCAGCATGGTCATTTCATTTTCCAGTGGATGCTTGGTCAAGAAAAAGAGACCTGTAATCAATAAGCTCAATACTGCTAGCCTTTTAATGTTTTTCCTCAAATCATAGACTAAAGCCAAGGAAATTAACAATAAGATTAAAAGCCATGCATTGGGTTGTCCAAAGACAAGCGGTCTACTTGCCACCTGTGATACCAAGCGAATAATGTCCTCCAACCATTCAAAAATAAAATTCAGCTGAATGACTGGATAGAGAAAGGAAAGGGCAAATAAGATAGACAAGAGCGGTAAGAAGACCAAGTCAAATAGAAAGGAAAAGACAAAGGTCAAAAGGATGGACCAAGGCTGAAATTCCGCAAAATAGAAGGATAGAATGGGCAATATTCCCAAGGAAATGACCAGACTTTCTCTGGCAACAGCCTTGAGTCCCTCCTCTTCTTTGCTGGTCATGGTCAGGATAAAAGCATAGGCGCAGGACAAAACTCCTCCTGCAGTCAGGAAAAAGTTTGGCATGATGATAAAGAGGACAAGCACCGTCAAGGCAAAATTATCCAAGCCCTTAACCCCATGTTGAGCCAGTAACTTTTGCAAGAGACTGCGAATGACCGAAGCTGAAAATCCTGTCAAACCTGCATAAATAAGAGAAAAGGGATAAGTCAGCCATTTCAACTTTTCTTGGGTCAAGCCCAATCGCAAGAGAAGTTTCTTAAATCCATCCATGAAAAAACCTACCTGCATGCCCGACAAGGCAAAAAGGTGGATAATTCCTAAACTAGAATAAAGCTCATTCATCTCCTCAAAGTCAGTGTCCAGATGTCCTAATAGAAGCCCCGTCATGTAATTGCGCATAGGGTCTGGAAAATGTGTCTTAATCCAAACTACAGCCTTTCGACGTAAGCTGGACAGTTTTTCACCTATATCCCAACTGCTAACCTTTTTAAGTGACTGGATTCTTTTGATATTGAGAGTCTGATAAATTCCCTGAGTCTTCAGATAGGCTTGATAGTCAAAGCCACCAAAATTTCTTTGCCCTTCTGGATCCGAAAGTTTTCCTTCTAGTTCCAAGTCATGAAGGTCTGTTAAGGCTTGAAAGGCTTCTTTCTCCTCCTCGGACTGGAGTTTATAATAGACTTGGAAAATGCGTCCATCAGCCTTGCCACGAAAGGACAGACTATCACCATTGACCTTAATAGTGTCGGGCAAAATCCGTACCCTTTCAACAGAATCCGCCAAATTTTGACTCGCTTGACTCTGTTGCCAATTTTGAAACAGAAACCAGAAGGCAAAGACTCCACAAATCACTAGAACTTTGCCTGCTAATTTCCACGGAAATTGGATAAAGAGACAGACTAGCAGAAAAACAAAGCCCAACAAAGCAAGATAGGATGCTGAAAAAATGGCGTAGTAAAGCCAGAGCAATAGAAAACTCAGGTAAATTAGGGGAATAGGGATGTTTTTAATCCACTGTAACATAGTCTTTTAACTTTTCTATAGTCTTGGCACCAATGCCAGAGACCTTTTTGAGCTCGTCTACTGACTTGAATTTCCCATTTGACTCACGATGGTCGATAATGTCCTGAGCTCGTTTTCCTCCCAGTCCCTTGACCTGTTTAAGCTCTTCCAGACTGGCCTTGTTAATATTTACCTTCTTTTCCTTGCTTGTTGAAGAAGCCGCTCCAGAACCTGCCTGTTGACTAGCTGCTTCTTCTCCCTTAGTTGGGACATAAACCAGAGCCTCATCACTAATTTTCTGAGCTAGATTAAGTGCCTTGCTGTCTGCTTGCTCTGTCAAGCCACCTGCCTTCTGAACAGCGTCATTTACTCGACTACCTACTGGCAAGTCATAAATTCCTGGCGATTTAACAGCACCTTTGACATCTACCGTAATTAGATCTTGTTCAACCGGTTCTTCCTTTTCTTCCTTCTTCACATCCTTTTTGGATACCGAATCCTTGGAAACTGCTGCAAATTCTGCCTGTAAATTCGTTTCTTTGACAGGTGTGTGTGGAGCTGGCTTTAGCAGGAAAAATCCTCCTACAAGCAAGCCCAGACCAGTACAGATGAAAATGATTTTATACTCTTTGATTTTCTCGATAATTGCTTCCATATTTTCTCCTCTCTTAGATTATTCGTAAGAGGAAGAAAAAACAGTCGAAAATTTCTTTTCAACTGCTTATTTATTTGCAAAATAGTCTTCCTTAGTCAAGACATAATGAACTCTTGTAACAATTCGTCCTTTTTCATGCTGATCCATACAAGCATATGGTTCTACGTGGGAAAAATGCATTCCTGATTTCTCCATGACCTTTCCAGATGCAGGATTATCCTTATCGTGTAAAGCAACTAACTTGTTCATTCCAATCTTCTCAAAAGCCAGCTCAATTACGGCACGATTGGCTTCTGTCGTCAATCCTTGATTCCAATACTTTTTATTGATAATGTAGCCAATAGCTGCCTTCTTAAGAACAGAATCAATCTTGTGCAAGTCAATGGTTCCAATAAACTGACCATTGCTTTTTAGTTCTATTCCCCAACGGCCTAATGGATTAGCTAGATAGAACTGAGCAATGTTATTTTTGGTTTCTTCTAAATTTTGATTGGTTGGAAAAGTGTAACGTGTATTATCCTTGTCCGAGGCATACTCAAACATAGCTTCCGCATCATCCAAGGTTACAGGTCTAAGTAATAAATGCTCTGTCTCCACTATTGGATACTGAGCTAGTTTTAAAAAGATTGATTCCATACGTTTCTACCACTTGAAAAGTTTCTAACTAAGATAAGGATATTGAATGAAATATCTAAAAAGTAAATTTATACTTGGTATTGAGATAACTTTAAGTACAAAAGAACTATCCTTCAGATAGAGGTTGAGGATCTAATTCTTCACTCTCTGCCTTTTTCACTGGAGCTGGTTCATAAGCTCGGATAATCTGAGCGACAACTGGATGGCGAACCACATCCTTGGCTGAAAAATGAACAAAGTCGATTTGGTGAATGTTCTTGAGTTTCTCCTGGGCATCAATCAAACCGGATTTGACGTTACGCGGAAGGTCAATCTGACTGATATCTCCATTGACAATCATCTTAGAATTAAAACCTAAACGAGTCAAGAACATCTTCATCTGCATGATGGTCGTATTTTGCGCCTCATCGAGAATGACAAAGGCATCATCCAAGGTCCGTCCACGCATGTAGGCAAGAGGAGCAATCTCGATAATTTCACGCTCCATGAGACGAGTCGTCTGGTCTTTTCCCAGAATCTGATACAAGGCATCATAAACAGGTCGAAGGTAAGGATCCACCTTCTCCTTGAGATCGCCCGGAAGAAAACCTAAACTCTCTCCTGCTTCCACCGCTGGACGAGTTAGGATAATTCGCTTGACTTGCCCACGTTTAAGAGCTGTCACAGCCAAGGTCACTGCAAGAAAGGTCTTCCCTGTCCCTGCGGGTCCGATTCCAAAGGTCACATCGTGTTGCTTAACGCTATCCACATAGAGCTTTTGACCTAAGGTTTTGACGCGAATAGGTTTCCCAGTATTGTCTTTGATGATTTCTTCTTCGTAAAGAGCGACAAACTTGTCGATTTCATCATTTTTGACCATGCTAATCGCCGTCACCACATCTGGTGTGCCGACTGTCATCCCCCGATTCACCAAAACCATCAAAGCTTGAATAACCTGACGTGCTTCCTCACAGGCAGTCTCTTCTCCCAAAACCTGGACAATCTCCGTACGAGCATGAATCACCACATCGAGCTCTTCTTCCATCAAACGAAGATGGCGTTCATTGGAACCAAAAAGATGAAACAGGTCATCTGGATGACTCAGTTGAATGTCAATTGAATGTTCCTTCAAATAAAGAACCTCTCTAATCCGTTTATTTCTTTTTATTATAGCAAAGGGATGGATAAATTACTAGCCCAAACCCAGTGAATCATGCTAGTGTTCTAAGTATTCTTGCCAGATAGCGTCAAAGTCACTTAGATTAAAGGAAAAACTGGCATGTTCCTCCAAAAAGCGACTGACCTCATCGAAATCATCCGTATGTTTTGGGAAGGCCGACTCTTCAAAAGCGAGGTCTGCCAAGATGGCTTTGGGAGTGTTGCTTTTCGGATTGCGCTCAGTCATGAGCCAAGTGTAAAATGATTTTCTCATATGCCACCCTAAATCAGCTCTGTACCAAACTGGTCTTGCTTGATTTTACCAGCCTTCATAAGACCACCTAAAGCTTTCTTGAACTGACCTTTAGAAATGCCAAAGGTTGCCTTGATATCCTCAGGGGATGACTTGTCATTCAAGGTCATGAAACCGCCATTGCTTTCCAAGTAGGTCAAAATCATCTGGGCATCATTTTCCAACATTTCAAAGGAACGTGGTTTGAGAGAGAGGTTCAAAGTACGGTCCACTTCACGGAAACCAATGACACGCGCATCTAGAACTTGCCCCAAACGTGGCTCTGCGTAGCGCTCACTTGGGTGAATAAAACCAAGCATATTATTTTCTGGTAGGTAAACAAAAGTTCCTGACAGCTTGAGACGGTATACAATGGCTGGCCAGTTTTGGTTCTGCATATTGTTGTAGGCAGGACGAGCCAGACGTTGAAAGTCTTCTTGATAGGCCAAGAGTCCCCATATACGGTCTTTCTTGTCCACTTCAAGACGGATATAGAGTTGGTCGCCCTTCTTAGGCCAGAGTTCCTTGAGTTCAGGGAGAATATCGAGTGACACAACGATTTCCTTGTCAGGAAGGCCTGTATCCACAAAGACACCCAAGTCCTTGCGTACTTCTGTGACACGACCCCAACCAAATTGATCCTGAGTAGCAGTCACTTCTAGAGTCGTCAAGCGGAGTTTTTGCTTCATATCTGTATAGGCGAAACCTTTAACCGTATCCCCTACTGTATGCTGACCTTCTTCCTTGGCAAGCGCATAGGTTTGGCCATCCTTTTGCACAAAGTAAAAACGGTCATTTTCATCGATGATCAGTCCAACGATAAAACTTGCAAGATTTGTATTCATATTTCCTTCTTTCGAATAAAACTCAGCCAGCAATGCCAACTGAGTTTTTCTGTTTATTTTTAGACTTCCAAGAGTTCTTTTTCTTTATTGGCAGTCATGTCGTCGATGTGTTTAACAGCATCGTCTGTTACTTTTTGAATATCTTTTTCAAGAGTCTTCAATTCGTCTTCAGTGATTTCTTTTGCTTTTTCTTGTTTCTTAGCTTCATCCATAGCATCACGACGGATATTGCGGACAGCCACTTTAGCATTTTCACCGACCTTCTTCACTTCTTTAGCAAGGTCACGACGAGTTTCTTCTGTAAGAGCTGGAATAACCAAGCGGATAACAGAACCATCGTTAGCTGGTGTAATACCAAGATCAGAAGCGTTCAAGGCACGTTCGATGTCTTTCAATGAAGACTTATCAAATGGTGTTACCAGCAAAACACGCGCTTCTGGAATGGTAATTGAAGCGATTTGGTTAAGAGGAGTTTCTACTCCATAGTATTCTACATGTACACGGTCAAGCAAGCTTGCATTGGCACGACCGGCACGGATACCACCAAATTCACGAGCAAGTGATTGGTGAGACTGGGTCATTCTCTCTTTAGCTTTTTCAATAATTGCGTTAGCCATAATCTTTCTTATTCCTTTTCTTCGATATTATTTGAAACTGTTGTTCCGATATTTTCACCAAATACGACACGTTTAATGTTGCCTGGTTGGTTCATATTAAAGACAACCAAGTCAATGTCGTTGTCCATTGAGAGGGTTGAAGCTGTTGAGTCCATGATACGAAGACCTTTATTGATAACGTCACGGTGAGTCAATTCTTCAAACTTAACGGCTGTCTTGTCCTTCTTAGGATCGGCATTGTAAACACCATCGACGCCATTTTTAGCCATAAGGATGGCATCTGCTTCGATTTCAGCTGCACGAAGAGCCGCTGTTGTATCTGTTGAGAAGTAAGGTGAACCAATTCCGGCACCAAAGATAACGATACGGCCTTTTTCAAGGTGACGAAGGGCACGTCCACGGACATAAGGCTCTGCCACTTGTTGCATAGCAATAGCTGTTTGCACACGTGTATCAACCCCAACTTGTTGCAATGAATCTGCCATCACAAGAGCATTCATAACAGTCCCAAGCATTCCTGTGTAATCTGCCTGAACGCGGTCCATTCCTGCTTCTGCAGCAGGTTCTCCACGCCAGAGATTTCCTCCACCGATAACAAGGGCAATTTCGATACCTAAGCTATGAACTTCTTGAATCTCTTTTGCGATTGTTTGAACTGTTTGGATATCAATCCCTACGCCACGTTCACCGGCAAGGGCTTCACCTGATAACTTGATTAAAATACGTTTATACTTGGGATTCGCCATTTTCACTCTCCTTTTTTTATCCTACCTATTTTATCACAATTTCTAAGATTTTTATAGTATCATGAGCAATTCTTTCAAAAAAATTAGACCGGGTAACTTCTCAAAGTAACTTCCACTTGCCTGACCAAAGTGGAAATTAGTCTAA
>CAUTUU010000016.1:0-32557 GCA_963541545.1 uncultured bacterium
GAATCGGCGCACGACTTGTCTGAGCTTTCTTCACAAAATCCACAATCTGAGCCAAGACAGTCTCTGAACCAACTTTTTCTGCCCTAAAAACAAGAGTTCCGCTGTTATTGATGGTGGAGCCAATGACGGTATCTCCAACTGTTTTGTCTACCGGCAGGCTCTCACCTGTCACCATGGATTCATCAATACTGGACACACCTTCCACTACTATACCATCAACCGCAATCTTTTCTCCAGGTCGCACTCGAATCAGGTCTCCTACCTTGACTTGTTCCAAAGGAACTTGAACATAGCTAGCCTCACGCAAGACTTCTGCTGTTTTAGCCTGCAAATCCAGCAATTTCTCCACAGCTTGGGAAGTATTTTTTCTCATTTTTTCCTCAAAAACGGCTCCCAAAAGAACGAAGAAGAGGATAAATCCAGCACTCTCAAAGTAAACAGGGAGACCAGTAAAGAGGGCAACGAGGCTATAGAAATAAGCCACTAGGGTTCCAAGCGCCACTAATGTATCCATGTTGGCATTATGCTTTTTAAAGCTAGCCCAAGCACTCTGGATATAAGGACCACCCGCCACAAGCATAATCGGCGTTGTGGCTAAAAAGGTGCCCCAATGCATGACTTGGTGACTAATACTACCTGTCAACATTCCAATCATGAGAATCACAAGAGGCACAGTAAAGATACTAGTAATCCAAAAACGCTGTAAAAGGGATAAAGATTTTCGAGTCTTCTCAACGACTGTATAACTTCCCTTTTGCATCTTCATGCCACAAGAAAATTCATGTTGACCTAATTCTTGAGGTGTAAAACGAATTGTTTTCTCTTCGTCTACACCGATTGGTTCCAAGATTCCTTCTTCTTCAAAAAGAATTTCCTTATAACAGTTTGAAGGCGTGGTACGATGAAAGGTAATCTCGGCTGGAATCCCTTTTTGAAGCTGTATATGGGCTGGATGATAGCCTTTTTCAGCTCGGATACGGATTTTTTGAATGCCATTTTCTAGGCTGGATTTCACAATTTCTGTCATCATTTACTCCTACTCTACAATCATCTTACCGTGCATCATGTTCATACCACAAGCAAAGCCAAATTCTCCAGCCTGCTCAGGAGTGATTTCCACTACATACTCTTCTCCCATAGGAAGATCCGCATGTACTCCAAAATCTGGAAAAACAATTTGATCCAAACATGGTGAAGGATCCTTGCGGTCAAAGACAATGCGTGCTGGCACTGATTTCTTGAGGATAATCAACTCAGGAGTGTAGCCTCCCATGACTTCCACTCGAATCTCTTGGTAGCCCTTTTTTTGCTGGGCCTTCTGTCCAGATTTTTCAGGCTTTTTGAAAAACCAAAACAAGATAAATACAATAAGAGTAATACAAACAATGGTTACAATACTATTTAACATGACGTCTCCTTTACATACAATTACATTTTACTTCAGCAACTGCGCTGACTTTTTTCTCAAAAATCACGGCTTCCAAGTCTTCTAAGTCAGCCATAGTAAAATCACATTCCATAATCAAATCAGCCAACAAGTTCTTAATCCTACGGGAACAAACCTTGTCTTTAATATCTTGGACAAGTAAATCCCGACTTTTGTCCAAAGTTAAAAGGGCTGAATAGACAAAGGACTTACCCTCTTTTTTCCTTGTCAGACACTCTTTCTCAACCAAACGAGCCAAAAGAGTTTGAATGGTTGACTTGGACCAGTCGAACCGCTCCGCCAGAACCCTGATCAAATCCGTACTGGTCTGCTCTCCTTGCATCCAAATAATCTTCATGACCTGCCATTCTGCATCTGAAATCTGCATAATCACACCTCCAAAATCTACAATTGTCAATCATAATCATTAGTATACTCTTAAAATCTACATTTGTCAATTAAAAAATCGAATCTTTCTCTTTTTTTAAAATATTCATTACTAAAGTGTTTATACTCAATGAAAATCAAAAAGCAAACTAGGAAGCTAGCCGCAGGTTGCTCAAAGCACTGCTTTGAGGTTGTAGATAGAACTGACGAAGTCAGCTCAAAACACTGTTTTGAGGTTGCAGATAGAGCTGACGTGCTTTGAAGAGATTTTCGAAGAGTATTAAAACACAAACAAAAACCTCCACATCAAGTGGAGGCAATCTTTTTATCAATACAATTTTAAGTCGCGTGGGTCAACTGGGAAGGTTGGGTTGTAAGGGTTGTGACGGAGTTTGAAGTATTTAACATCTTCAATAGTCTGAGTTCCAGACAATTGCATGACTGTCTTCAATTCAGCATTCAAGTGTTCAAAGACTTGGCGTACACCAACACTACCACCAAGGGCTAAGCCATAGATAACAGGGCGGCCAATAGCTACCAAGTCTGCTCCTGAAGCCAAGGCTTTAAAGACGTGTTGACCACGACGAATACCTGAGTCAAAGACAATTGGCACGCGTTTATCAACTGCTTCTGCTACTTCTTGAAGTGAGTCGAAGGCAGCTGGTCCACCGTCAATTTGGCGGCCACCGTGGTTGGTTACCCAGATACCAGAGGCACCTGCAGCAAGCGAACGTTCAACGTCCTCACGGCATTGTGGTCCCTTGACATAAACAGGAAGTCCTGAGTATTCAGCGATAAATTCTACATCACGTGGAGACAAGCGTTGTTTAGCTGATTTGTAAACAAAGTCCATTGATTTACCAGCACCTTCTGGCAGGTATTCTTCAACAATCGGCATGCCAACTGGGAAGACAAAACCATTACGCTTATCAACCTCACGATTGCCCCCTACAGTTGCATCTGCCGTCAAGACAATCGCCTTATAACCTTCAGCCTTCACACGGTCCATGATGTGGCGGTTAATCCCGTCATCTTTACTAAAGTAAAATTGGAACCAATGAGGTGTCCCTTGAAGGGCTTCCGTAATTTCTGGAAGGTCGACAGTTGAGTAAGAGCTGGTTGTATAAAGAGAACCAAACTCATGCACACCACGCGCAGTAGCTACTTCACCTTGTTCATTTGCCAATTTATGAGCCGCAACAGGCGCCATAATGATTGGTGAAGACAATTTTTCACCTGCAAATTCAATCTCCGTACTTGGATTTTCTACATTGCAAAGCGTATGCGGAACGATGAGCTTGTGGTTAAAGGCGCGGATATTCTCACGTAGAGTGAAAGTATCTTCTGCTCCACTGGCGATATAGCCAAATGCTGCTTTAGGAATCACTTGTTGCGCCATGGGCTCCAAATCATAGGTATTGATGAAATCTACATGACCTTCTGCATTGCTTGTTTTGTATGACATAAAATGCCCTCCTTAATAAGTAAGCGTTTTCTTTGTGTATTACAAAAATATCTTAACTCTTTTTTCAAAACTTTTCAAATATTTTGTTTGGAAATTTCAGAAAGATTCTATCTATGATAAAAAATCCTTATAACGGCAATAAAAAATACATATTATTCAAAGGAGATTTTAAGTGCTACAATAACTATATTATTTCTAGATGGGAGGTTCTATTTTTGGATTGGTCTATTGTTGAACAATATCTACCACTATATCAAAAGGCTTTTCTCCTAACCTTGCATATTGCAGTTTGGGGAATTTTGGGATCTTTTCTGCTCGGTTTAATCGTTAGTATCATCCGGCATTACCGCATCCCTGTTTTGGCGCAAGTAGCGACAGCCTACATTGAATTGTCACGTAATACGCCCCTTTTGATTCAACTCTTCTTTCTCTACTTCGGTCTTCCTAGAGTAGGGATTGTCCTATCTTCGGAAGTCTGTGCTACTCTGGGATTAGTCTTTTTAGGAGGCTCCTATATGGCAGAATCTTTCCGAAGCGGACTGGAGGCCGTCAGTCAAACCCAGCACGAGATTGGATTAGCCATCGGTCTGACACCTCTACAGGTCTTTCGCTATGTGGTTCTTCCGCAAGCAACAGCGGTTGCTCTACCCTCTTTTAGTGCCAATGTCATTTTCCTAATCAAGGAAACCTCTGTTTTCTCAGCAGTGGCTTTGGCCGACCTCATGTACGTCGCCAAGGACTTGATTGGACTCTATTATGAGACAGACATTGCGCTAGCTATGTTGGTAATTGCTTATCTGATTATGCTTTTGCCCATCTCACTGCTCTTTAGCTGGATAGAAAGGAGGCTCCGCCATGCAGGATTCGGGAATCCAAGTACTCTTTCAGGGAAATAATCTCCTGCGGATTTTACAGGGATTAGGCGTCACGATTGGCATATCTATCCTGTCTGTCCTTTTGTCCATGATGTTCGGAACAGTCATGGGAATCATCATGACCTCCCATTCTAGGGTAGTACGATTTTTAACACGATTGTATCTGGAATTCATCCGTATCATGCCCCAGCTGGTGCTACTATTCATCGTTTACTTTGGCTTGGCTCGAAACTTTAATATCAATATCTCAGGTGAGACTTCTGCTATTATCGTTTTCACCCTCTGGGGAACAGCTGAAATGGGGGACTTGGTCCGTGGAGCCATCACTTCCCTCCCTAAGCATCAGTTTGAAAGTGGACAGGCGCTAGGTTTGACCAATGTTCAACTTTACTATCACATCATCATCCCACAGGTCTTGAGAAGACTGTTGCCACAAGCCATCAATCTTGTCACTCGGATGATCAAAACCACTTCCTTAGTCGTTTTGATTGGGGTTGTTGAAGTGACCAAGGTTGGACAACAAATCATCGATAGTAATCGCTTAACCATCCCAACCGCTTCCTTTTGGATTTATGGAACCATTCTGGTCTTGTATTTCGCAGTCTGCTTCCCCATTTCCAAACTATCCACTCACTTAGAAAAACATTGGAGGAACTAAATGTCTGAAACTATTTTAGAAATCAAGGAACTAAAAAAATCCTTCGGAGACAACCCCATCCTCCAAGGTCTTTCTCTAGATATCAAAAAAGGGGAAGTTGTGGTTATTCTGGGGCCATCTGGTTGTGGGAAAAGCACTCTCCTGCGTTGCCTCAATGGCTTAGAAAACATTCAAGGTGGAGATATCCTTCTGGATGGCCAGTCCATTATTGGCAATCAGAAAGACTTTCACCTAGTTCGCCAAAAGATTGGCATGGTCTTTCAAAGCTATGAACTCTTTCCCCATCTGGATGTCCTACAAAACCTCATCCTAGGCCCTATCAAGGCTCAGGGAAGAGATAAGAAAGAAGTAACGGAAGAAGCTTTGCAACTGTTGGAACGCGTAGGATTACTGGATAAACAACATAGCTTTGCCCGTCAATTATCTGGTGGACAGAAGCAACGGGTTGCGATTGTCCGTGCCCTGCTCATGCATCCAGAAATTATCCTCTTTGACGAGGTGACGGCTTCGCTGGATCCAGAGATGGTACGTGAAGTTCTGGAACTGATCAATGATTTGGCCCAAGAAGGCCGTACCATGATTTTAGTAACCCACGAAATGCAGTTTGCCCAAGCTATTGCCGATCGGATTATCTTCCTCGACCAAGGGAAAATTGCTGAAGAGGGAACTGCTCAAGCCTTCTTTACCAATCCTCAAACCAAACGAGCTCAGGAATTTTTAAACGTCTTTGACTTTAGCCAATTTGGCTCATATCTATAAAGGAGATTCTTATGAAACTACTCAAACCACTCTTAACTGTTTTGGCACTTGCCTTTGCTCTTATCTTTGTCACAGCTTGTAGCTCAGGTGGAAATGCTGGTTCATCGTCTGGTAAAACCACTGCCAAGGCTCGCACAATCGATGAAATCAAAAAAAGCGGTGAGCTACGAATCGCCGTATTTGGAGACAAAAAACCGTTTGGTTACGTTGACAATGATGGTTCTTACCAAGGTTACGATATTGAGCTCGGGAACCAACTAGCTCAAGACCTTGGCGTGAAGGTTAAATACGTTTCAGTCGACGCTGCCAACCGTGCTGAATACTTGATTTCAAACAAGGTAGATATTACTCTTGCTAACTTTACAGTAACTGATGAACGTAAGAAACAAGTTGATTTTGCCCTTCCTTACATGAAAGTTTCACTTGGTGTCGTATCACCTAAGACTGGTCTCATTACAGATGTCAAACAATTGGAAGGTAAAACCTTGATTGTCACAAAAGGAACGACTGCTGAGACTTATTTTGAAAAGAATCATCCAGAAATCAAGCTCCAAAAATACGATCAATACAGTGACTCTTACCAAGCCCTTCTTGACGGACGTGGAGATGCCTTCTCTACTGACAATACGGAAGTCCTAGCTTGGGCGCTTGAAAACAAAGGATTTGAAGTAGGAATTACTTCTCTTGGTAATCCAGATACCATTGCGGCAGCAGTTCAAAAAGGCAACCAAGAATTGCTAGACTTCATCAATAAAGATATTGAAAAATTAGGCAAGGAAAACTTCTTCCATAAGGCCTATGAAAAAACACTTCACCCAACCTACGGTGACGCTGCTAAAGCAGATGACCTTGTTGTTGAAGGTGGAAAAGTTGACTAATACTCAATGAAATCACAAAAAGAAATCAGGTAATCCTAGTGACTACCTGATTTTCTATGTTTTAGGCATTTTGCCAATTCTCTTGGTCTTCTTTAAAGCGTTTTAGAAGGTCGAGCCCTTCTGGTGTGATGTAACCTTCTTCTTGGGCTAGATGGATGAGTTTACTGTAGTTAGAAAGCGTCACAAGTTTGACACCTGCATCCGCAAAGTTCTTATCTGCTTTTGGCAATTGATAGCTGAAAATCGCTACAACTCCAAGCACATCTGCTCCTTCGCGTTTGGCTGCTGCAACAGCTTCAAGAACAGAACCACCAGTTGAAATAAGGTCTTCAACCACTACCATTTTTTGACCTTGAGCCACGCGACCTTCGATTTGGTTACCAGCTCCGTGGTCTTTTGGTTTGCTACGGATATAGGCAAATGGCAAGTTCATCTTATCAGCAATAATAGCTCCGTGTGGAATCCCAGCTGTCGCAGTTCCTGCAATCACTTCTACATCTGGAAAGGCTTCTTTGATAGCTTCCACAAAACCATTTTCAATCAAGGTACGAGTTTCAGGATAAGCTAGCGTCACACGGTTATCCGTGTAAATCGGTGACTTGATACCAGATGCCCAGGTGAAAGGCTCCTCTGGCTTGAGGTAAACGGCTTGGATTTTCAAGAGGTGGCTAGCGATATCTTTAGCAAGTGTCATGGTCTTCTCCTTTTGTTTTTATAGTCTATTTCTTTAATTCTAGTCTTGGTTCCATTCATCCTTGATGGCATGATAAGCTGCAACAGGATCTTCAGATTGGGTAATGGGACGTCCCACTACGATATAGTCACTACCGATTTGATAGGCATCTGCTGGTGTCATCACACGTTTTTGGTCTCCAACAGCAGCTCCCTGAGGGCGAATCCCTGGTGTCAGACAGATAAAATCTGAATTGGTGGCCTGCTTGATGAGTTGAACTTCCTGAGCTGAGCAAACGACACCATCCAAGCCAGCTTCAGCTGTCTTCTTGGCATAGTGGATCACAGACTCTTGTAGGCTTGTTTGGATATTTTGAAAATCCTGCATCTGAACTTCTGACGTTGATGTCAGCTGAGTAACAGCGATTAATTTAGCTTGACTACCAAGACCTTCACGCGCAGCCTTCATCATCTCTACACCACCAGCAGCATGAACATTGGTCATATCGACACCAAGCTGAGACAAGACCTTCATGGCTGACTTGACTGTATTGGGAATGTCATGAAGCTTGAGATCCAAAAAGACACTATGGCCCAAGCCTTTCAAGTAAGACACAATCTCAGGCCCCGTTGCGTAATAGAGCTCCATCCCTACCTTGAGATAAAGGCTTTCTTCTGCTGGAAAAAGAGCTAAGAATTCCTTGACTGCCTCAAAACTAGGAAAATCAAGAGCAATGACTGGACGATGTTCTCGCATAGGTTTCTCCTTTTACCTTTGCTAGTGAGAGAGTCTGGGCAACAGAAGCCACGAAAAAAGGAACCTGCCAACAGCAAGGTTCCACGAAAAATGGGTAGTCTCCACCCTTTCACCGTCTAACCTTAGCTGCCTCTCTGGACTGCTTTAAAGGTTTTTTACTATTCTATTATTTCTACTAGCACTTGTCAAGTAAAAACATGGCAACTAAAGAGCTCTAGGAGAAAAGGTAAACCTAGCGACGCGATGAACGCTGGCTTGTTTGGTTTCGATTGCTCTCTTCCTCCAATTTTTTCTTCTCTTCTTCCAATTTATTCTGCTGTTCTTCCAGCCTTTTCTTCCTCTTTCTGTTTCTTCTCAGCTTCCTTAGCCTCTTGTTTGGCTTTTTCCTCAGCCTCCATGATTACTTTATCCGCCACAGTGTAGCTGTAAATTCCAGCTTCCATATCGATCACACTTGGTTCTGACAATTGAGGCTTAATCTTACTGTAGTAAGGCAATTTCTTACCCATTTCAGAAAGAGGAACCAAGACTTCGTCCGAATCATTCATGGTCAATCGAATTAAATCGGAAGTCACCTTGCTTGGGGCTAGTTCTACCTTTTGGATAGCAGCCTTGAGTTCTGGACTAATTTGAGAAAGTTCTGAGGTAAAGTTCTTGATTTGTTCACTGTCATTAAAGAGAACTGACAAATAAGTTTCTGGTAGACTAACCAAGCTCACAGCACTGGTCTCAAGCTGACCACTGGAAAGGATTGGATAATGATTTTCCCCAGAAACATAGTAGGCAACAATATCGTATTCCTTGACTTTGATAGTGAACTTAGTTGGAAATTGATAGACAAGCTGAGCTGATTCCACCCAATAATTAGACTTGATCTGTTCTTCATATTTTGCCTTGTCTAGCAGAAGGTTAATCATATAATCTGAATCCTGAATCCCTGAAGCCTGTCGAATATCATCAGTCGTAGTTTGAACCGTTCCCTCAACACGAATATCCTTCATGGTCGCATAGGGACTGAGTAGGTAGGCAGAGACGACCAATAAAAATAGACTTGGAAATAAAATCGTTAAGGCTCGTAAGATATGGAGGCCAGGAATCTTTGCTTTGGCTGATTTTTCTTTTGTAGCCTTTTTAGTAAGCTTTTTATCCTGTTCTTCGTTCTCTGTAGACTTTGATTTCTCTTTGGATACTTCTTTTTTGGCGTCTTCTGATTTTTCTGCTTTTTCTTCAGTATCATCCTTAGCTGATTCTGGGTCTTTTGGTTCAGGCTCACTCTCTTGGTCTTCAGTTTCATCTGACTTTTCAGATTTCGAAGCCATTCGAGCTTGTCTTTCCTTTTCCTTCTCCTCAGCTAGGGCCGCCTCTTCTTCAGCCTTCTTTTTTAGATATTCTTGGTTTCGTTTCTGCCATTCTGATAACTCTTTAAGTTCTTCGAGGATTTCTTTGCCCTCATTTTTCTTATCTTTTGACATTTACTTTCCTTATGATAAATCTTTTTTCAATAATTGATAAAAATCTGCTAGAGATTTCAATTCCTTAGAAGCCTTCATCTTAGCTTGATAGTCTTCCTTGTGGCTTAGTAAGTGAGAAAGCTTCACTTCCAAACTATCCAAGGTCAAATCGCTTTCTTGAAGCTCTTCTGCATAGCCTTTCTTAACAAAGTAAGCTGCGTTCTCGATCTGGTCACCACGACTAGCTTCACGACCAAGCGGCACAATGACATGTAATTTTGCCATGGCCAAGAGCTCAAAAATCGTATTGGCTCCACCACGTGTCACAACAATGTCAGCCAATTCCATCAAAGGTTGATAGAGATTGGTCACATAGTCAACACGAAAGAGATTTTGGCTCAACTCGTTCAGGCTATAATCTCCAGTTAAATTGATAATATTGTAGCGCTCTGTCAGTTCTTGCTTATGATTTGTCACCAATTGGTTAAAGACTCGAGCACCTGCAGAACCACCGACAAACAATATAGTTGGCAATTTTGGATTAAAGTGGGTTTGGATATCCACCAATTCATCTGGTTCTGGAGTGTTTTGATCTGAAACCTTGGTCACTGCTCCCACATGCTCGACCTTAGACAAACTTGAAGCTTGCTCAAAGGTTGAATACATCTTGGTCGCAAACTTATAGGCGATTTTATTGGCCAAGCCCATGGACAGGTCAGATTCGTGAATAAAGACTGGCACTCCTGACACACGCGCAGCGATAACAGGCGGTACTGAGACAAAGCCCCCCTTTGAAAAAAGAGCCTGTGGACGCAGTCGCAACATGATAAAGAACGATTGGACAATTCCCCAACCAACTTTGAAGACATCCAGCATATTTTGCCAAGAGAAATAACGACGCAATTTTCCAGTCGCAATAGAATGGAAGGTAACATCCAAACCTGACTTGAGGATTTCTTGGTGTTCGATTCCACGCTTATCCCCGATATAGTGGACTTCCCAACCATCTTCGATGAACTTGGGCATTAACAAAAGATTGAGGGTGACGTGTCCAACCGTCCCCCCACCTGTAAAGACAATTTTTTTCATATTATTCCTTTAACTCCGCTACTGTGTCGATAAAGAGGTCGCCACGTACTTCAAAGTTCGCATACATATCCCAGCTAGCATTGGCAGGACTAAGAAGAACTACATCTCCTTGAGTCGCAAGATCGTAAGCCTTGCGGGTCGCATCTGCAATATCAGTCGCATCCACATAAGCCACACCAGCCTTATCTGCTGCCCGTTTGACACGTTCTGCAGACTGACCGAGGATGACCATCTTCTTGAGTCCAGTAATGTCTGGCACCAATTCATCAAACTCATTCCCACGGTCCAAACCACCTGCAATCAAGATGACCTTGCTGTTGTCAAATCCTGACAAGGCTTTTTGAGTCGCCAAGATATTGGTTGACTTGCTATCATTATAGAATTTGACACCCTTAATTTCATCCACAAATTGGAGACGGTGTTTGACACCACCAAAGGCTGATAGAGTTTCCTTGATGGTTTGATTGTCCACACCACGGAGCTTGGCTACCGCAATAGTCGCAAGGGCATTTTCTACATTGTGACTACCTGGAACACCGATTTCACTAGCTGCCATAACCACTTCTCCACGGAAGTAGAGTTGACCATCTTCCAAATAAGCTCCATCAACCTTTTCAAGTGTTGAAAATGGTACAACAGTAGCTTGTGTTTTGCTAGCCAATTCTTTTGCCAAGTCTTGGTTAAAGTTCAAGACAAGGAAATCAGCTGCTGTCATCTTGTTTTGAATATTCCACTTAGCTGCCACATATTCCTCAAATGAGCCATGGTAATCGATATGAGTTGGCATGAGGTTGGTAATAACCGCAATCTCAGGATGGAATTCTTGAACACCCATCAGTTGGAAAGAAGAAAGTTCCATGACAAGCGTGTCCTTATCTGTCGCAGTTTGGGCCACTTGACTGGCAGGATAGCCGATATTTCCTGATAAGAGACCATGTTGCCCAGCAGCAGTCAAAACGTCCCCAATCATGGTCGTTGTGGTTGTCTTTCCATTTGAACCTGTGATACCGATAATTGGCGCCTCGGAAATCAAGTAAGCCAATTCCACCTCAGTCAAGACTGGAATTCCCTTTGCCAAAGCCTTTTCAATCATGGGATTACTATAGGGGATACCTGGATTTTTCACCATAAGGGCAAACTCTTCATCCAAGAGTTCCAAAGGATGTCCACCTGTGATAACCTTGATCCCTTCTTCCAACAAACTTTGGGCAGCTGGATTGTCCTCGAAAGGTTTCCCGTCATTTACTGTCACAATAGCACCTAGCTTGTCCAGCAAACGAGCTGCAGATTCACCTGACTTGGCCAAACCTAAAACAAGGACTTTCTTATTTTTAAATTGATCTATTACTTTCATGTCTCAAACTCCATTTCTACTCTTACTATTTTACCATTTTTATGGAAATAATTCTAAATGAAAATGCTCAGATTGGGTATTCTAACAAGCAAAAAGAGAGCCGAAACTCTCTTTTATCTTCTTTTACTTTTATTGACCGACATGAGGGTAATATCTCGCAAGCTAAAGTATGCTAGGAAGAGCATAGCGACTGCGATGAAGAATTCTGTCGGTAGCTGAAAGATTTGCAGGACTGACAACATCAGCAAAATCAAGAGTGCTACGAAAGCAAAGACGACAAGGACGATATTGACTGTCCCTTTAATGCTTTCTGGTGTCGCAAATACATAGAGTAGTAATAAGAGGATTCCTATGATTAAATAAACCATCTCTATCTCTTTCTAGCTCTTATTCAGCTGATTTTTTCTTCTTGTTAGCTTTCTCACGCTCTGCCTTGTTAAGGATTTGTTTACGCAAACGGATAGACTCAGGCGTTACTTCCATGTACTCATCGTCGTTCAAGAACTCAAGAGACTCTTCAAGTGTCAAGATACGAGGTGTCTTGATAACAGCTGTTTGGTCCTTAGTAGCTGAACGAACGTTAGTCATTTGTTTAGCCTTAGTGATGTTAACTGTCAAGTCATTTTCACGAGAGTTTTCACCGATGATCATTCCTTCATAAACCTCAGTACCTGGGTTGACAAAGATAGTACCACGTTCTTCGATAGACATGATTGAGTAAGTTGTAGCCTTACCAGCATCGATAGAAACAAGGGCACCACGGTGACGTCCACCGATTTCTCCTGGAATCAATGGCAAGTATTGGTCGAAGGTATGGTTCATGATACCGTAACCACGAGTCATTGACAAGAACTCAGTTGAGTAACCAATCAACCCACGCGCTGGAACAAGGAAGACCAAACGAGTTTGACCATTACCAGTTGAAATCATATCCAACATTTCACCCTTACGTTCAGAAAGGCTTTGGATAACAGATCCTTGGTATTCTTCTGGAGTATCGATTTGAACACGTTCAAATGGTTCACATTTAACACCGTCGATTTCTTTTACGATAACTTCTGGACGAGATACTTGAAGTTCATATCCCTCACGACGCATTGTTTCGATAAGGATTGACAAGTGCAATTCTCCACGTCCTGAAACCGTCCATTTATCTGGTGAATCAGTTGGGTCAACACGAAGGGAAACATCTGTTTGCAATTCTGCCTGCAAGCGTTCTTCTACCTTACGAGAAGTCACCCATTTACCTTCTTTACCAGCAAATGGTGAGTTGTTGACCAAGAAAGTCATTTGAAGAGTTGGCTCATCGATGTGTAGGATTGGAAGAGCTTCAATTGCGTCTGTCGGAGTAATGGTTTCACCGACAAAGATATCTTCCATACCTGAAACGGCAATCAAGTCACCTGCTTTGGCTTCTTGGATTTCACGACGTTCCAAACCAAAGAAACCGAAGAGTTTTGTAACACGGAAGTTCTTAGTTGTACCATCTAGTTTAGAAAGGGTAACTTGGTCCCCAACCTTAACTGTACCACGGAAGACACGACCGATACCGATACGTCCAACGAAGTCATTGTAGTCCAAAAGTGAGACTTGGAACTGCAAAGGCTCATCTGAGTTATCTACTGGAGCTGGGATATGGTCAATAATCGTGTCAAAGATTGGTGCCATAGTAGCTTCTTGGTCAGCTGGATCATCTGACAATGAAGAAGTTCCGTTGATAGCTGAAGCATACACCACTGGGAAATCAAGCTGGTCATCATCTGCACCAAGCTCGATGAAAAGTTCCAATACTTCGTCCACTACTTCTGCTGGACGAGCTGATGGTTTATCGATTTTGTTAACAACCACGATTGGGACAAGGTCTTGTTCCAAGGCTTTTTTCAATACGAAACGAGTTTGTGGCATTGTTCCTTCGTAGGCATCTACGACCAAGACAACACCGTCAACCATTTTCATGATACGCTCAACTTCTCCACCGAAGTCCGCGTGTCCTGGTGTGTCCATGATATTGATACGAGTTCCGTTGTAGGCAACGGCTGTATTTTTAGCAAGGATGGTAATTCCACGCTCTTTTTCGATATCGTTTGAGTCCATAGCACGCTCTGCCAATTCAGTACGTGCATCAAGCGTTTCTGATTGTTTCAATAATTCGTCAACGAGGGTTGTTTTACCGTGGTCAACGTGGGCGATAATCGCAATGTTACGGATATCTTCTCTTAATTTTGTCATGATTTCCTCTATAATATTCAAAATTTATTTTCTAACTGAACGATTATACCATATTTTCAAGTAAATGACATAACTCAAGCAAGTGTAAATGTTTTCACTCTGCTTTTCTTTTCACGTCAAGCCTTTTCAAAGTATACAACTTATGATAAGATAGGCACAGTATGCGTTTAGATAATTTATTAGCCCAAGAAAAAATCAGCCGAAAGGCCATGAAACAAGCACTTCTCAAAGGGGAAATTCTAGTCGATGGTTGCCCAGCCCGCTCCCTAGCCCAAAATATCGATACAGGACTGCAAGAACTCCTTTTTCAGGGCCGAATCATTCAAGGCTATGAGCACACCTATCTCATGCTTCATAAACCTGCTGGTATCGTGACAGCCAATAAAGACAAGGAACTCCCAACCGTTATGGATCTCCTTCCAGCTGACATCCAATCTGATAAACTCTATGCCGTCGGTCGACTGGACCGAGATACGACGGGCCTTCTCCTCTTGACCGACAATGGCCCCTTGGGTTTTCAACTCCTCCATCCCCAATACCATGTCGATAAGACCTACCAAGTTGAGGTTAATGGACTTCTGACACCTGCCCATATCCAAGCATTTCAAAAAGGAATTATCTTTTTAGATGGCACTGTCTGTAAACCTGCAAGGCTAGAGATTCTATCTGCATGTCCTTCCCTCAGTCAAGCCTCCATCACCATTTCAGAGGGAAAATTTCATCAAGTCAAGAAAATGTTACTGTCAGTTGGTGTCAAAGTGACCTCTCTAAAACGCACCCATTTTGGGCCTTGGAGTTTGGATGATCATCTAAAAGAAGGAGACTATCGCCCCCTAAACTCAGAAGAGTTGCTAATCATTCGTGACTTTCTAAGAAAAAGTGGTTAAAAAATGAGCTCGGAAACATCCAAGCTCGTTTTCTTATTTCTCGACTTTGACTTTCCCTTTCCAAGAATCCAAACCATAAGAAAGGATGTAAATCTCAGAAAAGCCTTGTTTTTTCAAGTAAAGGGCCGCATTTGTGACACGTTGCGCACGTTGGTTTTCGTAAAGAAGGACAGGTTTATCCTTACGAAGGGCAGCAAGACTAGTTTTCAACTGACTTGAAGGAATATTGCGGGCTCCAAGGATATGCTTTCTGTGGAATTCTGCTGGGTCGCGCAAATCAATCAATTGACCCGTACGAATCAAGGCTTCAAATTCCTCATTGTCCACAATTTTAGCCGCACGGCGAATACGAAGATAGTTAAAGCCCATCCATGCCAACATTGCCAGTATAAGTGCCCACAAAATCCAAGTAACCATTAGTTCTTTTCTCCATTTTTCTCAATATAATCCAATTCTATCTTGTGCTCTCTACGAAGAACCGCTTCTGCTTCTAGATAGTCTAGTTTGTCCATCAACCCTGCATCGTAAATACGCGAGAGTTCCAGCTTCATCAGTTCAATATCATATAAGCGTTTTCCCATGTAAACAATAATACCAAATCGTTTGAGGAATTGTTGCACATCATAGAATGTTTTCATAAGACTCATTCTAGCAAAATTTTGTGTTTTTTTCAAGAAGAGACTCACACAATACTCCTGATTTTCCTATCTTCTTTGGCGATTCTGTCGCAAGTATGGTACAATAAAAACATGAGAATTCAACAACTACACTATATTATCAAAATCGTCGAAACTGGCTCCATGAATGAGGCTGCCAAGCAACTCTTTATCACCCAACCTAGTCTTTCCAATGCTGTGAGAGATTTAGAAAATGAGATGGGCATTGAGATCTTTATCCGCAATCCCAAGGGTATTACCTTGACCCGTGATGGGATGGAGTTCCTCTCCTATGCCCGTCAGGTTGTCGAGCAGACCCAGCTTCTGGAAGAACGTTATAAAAATCCTGTCGCCCACCGTGAACTCTTTAGCGTTTCCTCCCAGCACTATGCCTTTGTGGTCAATGCTTTCGTATCTCTCCTCAAGAAAAGCGACATGGAAAAATACGAGCTCTTCCTTCGTGAAACGCGGACTTGGGAGATTATCGACGACGTCAAGAACTTCCGTAGTGAGGTCGGTGTCCTCTTCCTAAACAGCTACAACCGTGATGTTTTAACAAAAATGCTGGATGACAACCACCTGCTGGCTCATCATCTTTTCACAGCCCAGCCCCATATCTTTGTCAGCAAGACCAACCCTCTGGCAAAGAAAGACAAGGTGAAACTGTCTGATTTGGAAAACTTCCCTTACCTCAGCTATGACCAGGGGACGCATAACTCCTTCTACTTTTCAGAGGAAATCCTTTCCCAAGAGCACCACAAGAAATCCATCGTGGTTAGTGACCGTGCCACCCTCTTTAATCTCTTGATTGGTTTGGATGGTTATACTATTGCGACAGGGATTTTGAACAGCAATCTCAATGGAGACAATATCGTTTCCATCCCACTAGACATTGATGACCCCATTGAGCTGATCTATATCCAGCATGAAAAAACTAGCCTGTCTAAGATGGGCGAACGCTTTATCGACTATCTACTAGAAGAAGTCCAGTTTGATAGTTGAGAAATCAGCAAAATTTTATTATAATAACCCAAAAAACAAAAGGAGATAAAAATGAAAAAAGTTATACTTGCGAGTACAGTTGCCCTATCTATTTTAGGATTCACTCAAGCAACTGTCCAGGCTCAAGAAAATAAAGCAGAGTCAGTGCGAGAAAATGTAACAATTCCTCATTCAAGTACTTCAAAAATCGAAAACCAAGAAAAATCGAAAGAGAATCTTGAAAAAACAGATAATTCTTCTAAAATTGACGATAAAGAAGAAAAAATAGAGAAGAAGGCTGAAGAAGAAAAAAAAGTTGAAAAAGTCAAAGAAGGTTGGCAAGAAGAAGATAATAACTGGCGATTTTATGAACACAATAAACCTGTTACCAACTGGAAAAAAATCCAAGGAAAGTGGTACTACTTCAACAAAGATGGAAACCGACTAAGCAATACAACCTTTGATGGTTATGTCTTCAATAAAGATGGAGTGATGGCTGAGAATGGTTGGAACTTCATCGATGGAAAGTGGTACTTCGCTAATTCTTCTGGAAAAATTTCTCAAAACAAATGGGAAAAAATTAACGATTCTTGGTATTACTTCGACAAAGATGGGATTATGCTTAGTAATACAACTATTAACAGCTACTTGCTAACAAATAGTGGAGCAATGGCCGAAAACAAATGGGTTCTCATTGATAAACATTGGTACTTCGCTAATTCTTCTGGAAAAATTTCTCAGAATAAATGGGAAAAAATTAACGATTCTTGGTATTACTTCGACAAAGATGGGATTATGCTTAGTAATACAACTATTAACAGCTACTTGCTAACAAATAGTGGAGCAATGGCCGAAAACAAATGGGTTCTCATTGATAAACATTGGTACTTCGCTAATTCTTCTGGAAAAATTTCTCAGAATAAATGGGAAAAAATTAATGGTATTTGGTACTATTTTGACAAAACAGGTATTATGTTCAGTAACCAATGGCAAGGTAATTATTATTTAAAAGCAAGTGGTGCCATGGCTGAAAAAGAGTGGATTTTCGATAAGACCTACAATAGCTGGTTCTACCTAAAAGATAATGGAACATTTGCAAACCAAGAATGGATTGGAGCTTACTATCTCAAATCTGGTGGTTATATGGCTAAGAATGAGTGGATTTTTGATAAGTACTATAATTCTTGGTATTATCTAAAAGAAGACGGACAATACGTCACTAATATTTATAAAATATCCGGAAAAGATCATATCTTTAAAAATGATGGTAGATGGGTTAGTGAAGTTCCTGAGGGGTTTGTAAAAGGTCAATACAGTAAAACCATCTTTTTAGACCCTGGACATGGTGGAAGAGACTCAGGTGCATACTATTACAATGTCGCTGAAAAAGACCTCAACATGCAAGTGTATCGTAAATTACGTAAAAAGTTAGAGGAACTTGGCTACAAAGTTCTCACTTCACGTGATAGCGATATTGATGTAGACTTCATTACAGAACGTTCTCGTATGGTTAACAAGACTAACTCTGACATCTTTATCAGTATTCACTTCAATGCGACTGGTAGTGCATACTCAAAATCTAGTGGAATTCAAACCTATTCCTACAGTGATGAACCTGATTATCCAAGCAAAATTAACCAATACTGGCATAACCATCCTGACCGTATGAGTGAGAGCAAGCGTCTTGCAACATCTATCCACTCTTCATTGTTAGCTGAAACTGGTGCTAAAGATGCTGGTTTATTGGAAAGCAGCTTTGCCGTTCTTCGAGAAACTGCTAAACCAGCCGTCCTCCTAGAGCTTGGTTATATGGATAATTTTGCTGAAAATCAACAGATTCAAGATAGCCACTATCAAGATAAGCTTGTAGCAGGTATCGTGAAAGGAATCCAAAAATATTACGCTGGTAAGTAAAGAGTACTTTGATATAGTAAATTGAAGTTGGAATAGTACGCCACGATTGCTAAAACATTTCTAGAAATTAAATTGATTTCCCCAATCAATTTATTCACATCTTATCTCAATCTATTATAGTTGAGTGACATCCGAATTCAGCAGCTATCTCAGTCAAATAAGCGTCTGGATTGTCAGTAAGATAGTTTTTAAGTCTATCTCTATCAACTTTAAACAAGCCATCAGTTATTATTATGGATAATGCAAGATTCCATAGAATGGGTAAGCTAGAACTCTTGTGTGAAGAATTTGGTCATAAACTTTTACCACTTCCTTCCTACTCATCTGAGTACCATCCTAGTGAGAAAACATGGGCTTATATCAAAAAGCACCTCGAAAAGGTATTACCAAGTTGCAATACTTTTTTCGAGGCTCTTTTGTCTTGTTCTTGTTTCAATTGACTATAACTATAAGTTTATCACATAAAAAAGAAACCCAAATACAGAATTTTATAATAAATTGAAATAAGATGTAAACAAATCAATTAGGAAAGTTAAATTAATTTCTAAAAATGTTTTAACCGCTGTAGTGTACTATTTTGGTTTCAATCCTCTATATTTGAATTTCTTAACTTAATGACATTTATTTTATGAACAACTTTTTTATTTATAATTAAAAGTCTCCCCTGCCAACTTATCAGCTAGCTTGGGAAAGAGGGTATAAAACTTATGAGCTAGGTTCAACAAAATCGGAAGATTGAGTTCCCGTTTGTTTTTTCCTATAATCTTAACAATCTTTTTAGCCACTGCATCTGGTTCTAGTAGAAAGCGGTCAACCAACTTGAGATAGGTTCCATCTGGATCGGCCTGGTCAAAAAATCCTGTGCGGATTGGTCCTGGATTGACAGTCGTTACATAAACGCCATAAGTCATGAGTTCGAGACGCAAAGCATTTGAAAAACCAATGGCTGCAAACTTGGTAGCTGAGTAAAGACTAGACTTGCCAGTAGCAATCAAACCTGCCATGCTGACGATATTGATGATATGGCCTTTTCGGCTTTCCTTCATACGAGCAGCAAGGCGACGAGACAGATTCATCAAAGCAAAGGTATTGACCTCAAACATCTGGTGAATATCTTGGTCAGAAATCTGGTCAAATTCCTCAAAAATCCCGTAACCAGCGTTGTTAATCAAGACATCAATCTTACCATAGCGGAGATAGAGGTCTGCTACCAGAGTTTCTAAGGCTGAATCATCGGTAATGTCTATTTCCATCAATTCTGCATGAGGATGATTTCCGTAAAGTTGAACTAATTTTTCTTTATTTCTACCAAGCAAGATGAGCTGGTCATTGGGCAGGAGTTTGACCATTTCTTGGGCTAGACCACCGCTAGCTCCTGTAATCAGAATAGTAGGCATCCTTATCCTTTCTCAATCTGTTAGATTTCCACTTCTTCCAAGTCTTTGACCACATGGACATTTTCAAAAATACTAGCAGCGTCTTTCTTGAGCTTGCTGATATCTTTTGAGAGGAAACGGGCGCTGATATGGTTGAGTAGGAGGCGTTTGGCACCTGCTTCTACTGCGACCTCCGCCGCCTGCATATTGGTTGAGTGACCATGATTGCGGGCAATCTTTTCATCTCCCTTACCATAAGTAGACTCATGGACAAGGACATCAGCATTGACAGCCAGACGTACGCTGGCATTGGTTTTGCGGGTGTCACCTAGAATAGTGATAATTTTACCAGGACGAGGAGCTGAAATATAGTCAGCAGCCTTGATTTCAGTCCCATCATCCAGAATAACATCCTGACCGTTTTTGATTTTTCCAAAAAGTGGGCCAAATGGGACACCTGCAGCCTTAAGTTTTTCAGCATCCAGCGTTCCTTCCAAATCCTTTTGCATGATACGATAGCCAACACAGAAAATAGTGTGGTCCAGCTCCTCTGCATACACCGTAAATTTATCGGTCTCAAGGATTTTCCCAAGGGAATCTTGGTCAAACTCATGAAAATGAATACGGTAAGGCAGGCGAGAACCTGACACACGTAGACTAGTTAAGACAAAGGACTTGATCCCTTGAGGTCCATAGATTTCCAAATCTGTCTGCTCTTCATTGGCCTGAAAAGCACGGCTCGAAAGGAAACCTGGTAGGCCAAAAATGTGGTCTCCGTGTAAGTGAGTGATAAAGATCTTGCTGACCTTACGTGGTCGAATTGTCGTTTCAAGAATTCGATTTTGCGTACCTTCTCCACAGTCAAAGAGCCAAACTTCGTTAATCTCGTCCAAGAGTTTCAGGGCGAGACTTGAAACGTTGCGGGCTTTAGAGGGCTGACCAGCCCCCGTTCCTAAAAATTGAATATCCATTCGATACTTTCTAATTAATCAATATATAACATAGCTGTGCGGTTTTCCGATCGGAAATAGCGCTTGCCAGAAAAAGCAGTAGCTTCCTGTAATAAATCCTCTTGACTGTAGCCTTTTAGACGCTTACGACCATCAGCCAAGCTTTCCAAATCAGTCAAAGCCGTGAGACTCTCCACACTAACAACTTCCTCGTCCCCGACAGACTTCAAGTAAATCTTTCCAGACTCTTCAAAAACTAGTTGATGGGGGAAAATTTGCGCAATCTCAAAAAGCAAGTCATCCGAGATTTCCTCTTCATTCTCAGAGAAAATCCGCCCCAGTCCCTCACTCTCATAGCAAAAACCAAAGGATTTACCAGACAGATTAAGCCGAATAAAAGGCTTATTTTCTAGGGTGAAACTTGGCTCAACATTGTAGAGATTCAGTTCCTGACTGACTTCTGCAAAATAATCTGTCGCAGCTTCAGGACTCTTTTTCTGGTAGAGTTCTGCAAAATAGGCATTGACCACACTTGGCGGAGGAGTAATCAGTGCCAACTGCTCCTGCTCTGTTTTACCAGCTAGAAATTGATCCAGATAGACCTTATCCAGACTTGTATAACCCCCATACTTTAGAGCCAACGTTTTAATATCAGTCATAAAATTCCTCTAACCTCCATTTGTTTTTCTCAGAAATGTAGCCTGTAATGACTTCCCCGTCATCTTGATAATCACGTTCTTCCAGAATTGCAACACTTTCTAAATCATGAATCTTGTAGGACTTAGAAAAAGGCACGCGTAGGGTAAATCTCTCAAAAATATCCTTGATTTTCTCTAAAAACAAAGCCTGCAAGTTTTCACGACTATCTTCAGACTTGGCAGAAATGAGGGCGTATGGCGTTTGGGTAGGCGTGAAATCCTCCACCAAATCGGCTTTATTATAAAGGGTCAAGCGAGGAATATCTTCCATGTCCAAGTCTCTCATGATGGACAGAACCGTTTTTTCATGCTCCTCGTGATAAGGATTGCTGGCATCGATCACATGAACCAGAAGGTCCACATGCTTGCTTTCTTCCAAGGTCGACTTGAAACTGGACACCAACTCTGTCGGTAGGTCTTGGATAAAGCCCACGGTATCTGTCAAAGTTACTTGGAGATTGCCTCCCAGATGGATACTCTTAGTCGTCGCATCTAGAGTCGCAAAGAGCTCGTCAGCCTCATACTGGGTCTTACTGGTCAAAATGTTCATGATAGTTGATTTCCCAGCATTGGTATAACCAATCAAACCAATCTTAAAGGTGCTAGACTCCAGACGTTTTTCTCGAACTGTCGCACGATTTTTCTCAACCACCTTGAGCTGGCGCTCGATATCCGTGATTTGGTTGCGAACACTACGACGGTTCAGCTCCAGCTGGCTTTCACCAGGTCCACGGGAACCAATTCCCCCTGCCTGACGACTGAGCATAATTCCCTGACCAACCAAGCGAGGCAAGAGATATTTGAGCTGGGCTAGGTGGACTTGGAGCTTCCCTTCATGGCTTCGAGCTCGCATGGCAAAGATATCCAAAATCAACTGCATACGATCAATGACCTTAACACCCAGAACTTCCTCTAGATTGACATTTTGCCGTGGAGTTAAACGGTTATTGACAATGACAGTTGTGATTTCTTCTGCATCCACCATGAGCGCAATTTCTTCTAGCTTACCAGAGCCGACGAAGGTCTTGGAATCATATTTTTCACGTTTTTGTCTGTAGCTATCTACAACAACTGCCCCAGCTGTCTTAGCTAGACTGGCCAATTCTTCCATGGAGAGGTCAAAATTGTCCATGCCCTGCAATTCCACACCAATGAGCAGAACCCGCTCCTCTTTTTTCTCCGTTTCAATCATCTAAAAACTCCTCTATCTGGCTTAAAATGCGATCTTTTACACCAGACTCTCCAATCTGATAAAAAGTCACCTGCATGCGATTACGGAACCAGGTCAGCTGACGCTTGGCAAAACGACGAGTAGCCTGCTTGAGACTCTCTCTAGCTTCCTCCAAACTATGCTCTCCACGGAAATAAGGAAAGAGTTCCTTGTAACCAATTCCTTTAGCCGCCTGAACATCCGAGTAATGATCAAAAAGCCACTTGGCTTCATCCAAAAGCCCAGCCTCAAACATCAAATCCACTCGGTGATTGATACGCTCATAAAGTTGACTACGTTCATCATCCAAGCAGATAATCAATGGTTCATACAAGGTCTCTTGATTTTCCAAATCCTGACCAAAATGGGCAATTTCCAAGGCACGCATAGCACGACGACGATTAAACTGGGGAATCTCAAGACCTGCTTGCTCCACCAGATGAGCTAATTCCTCATCTGTATAAGGCTCCAAGCTAGCTCGATAGGCTAAAATCTCTTCATGGGGAGCCTCCCCACCCAGGTGATAACCTTCTAGCAAGCTCTGGATATAAAGTCCAGTCCCACCAGCGATAATGGCAAGCTTGCCACGGCTGTGAATATCCTCAATAGCCATCTTAGCTTCTGAAACAAAATCAAAAGCCGAGTAAGACTCGGTTACCTCTCTAACATCGATTAAATGATGGGGAACAGCCGCTTGCTCCTCTGGGCTAGCCTTGGCCGTCCCAATATCTAAACCTCGGTAAACCTGCTGACTATCACCGCTCACAACTTCCCCACCAAAGCGCTTGGCCACTTCAATGGCAAGAGCCGTTTTTCCAACAGCAGTCGGTCCAACAATCACAATTATTTTTGTTTTCATCTTTTTTCCTTGAAAAATTCCCATTTTTTCGTTACTATTATTATAACACAAAAAGGTCAGTCAGAAAAATGTGACCTCTTGAGGAGGCTGGCTGATTAAGAAGATAAAGGAGGAAGACTCATGGCTAAAGGATTCGCTAAAGGTCTTGTAACAGGTGTCGCAGGAACTGTCGCTGCACTTGCAGGTGCAGTATACGCATTTAAAAAGAAAGTGATTGAACCAGAAGAGCAAAAAGCAGCTTTCATCGAAGAAAACCGTAAAAAAGCAGCTCGTCGCCGCGTATCACGTTAAAAAACAAAAGAAGTTGGGATTCAATTATCTCAACTTCTTTTTTTCTATTCTTTTAAATAGCTAGGTCAAACTTCAACTGCGGCTTGACTGGATCATAATCCACCAACTCAAAATCTTCTGCTTTGATATCAAAGAAATTAGTTCCATCAGGAACATTTAAAACCAAGCGAGGTTGGCAGTTTGACGGCTCACGACGAAGCAATTCCTCTGCTTGTTCAAATTGATTGTCATAGATATGGAGGTTGTTGATAAAATAGAAGAACTTCCCAACCTTCCAGCCAAAATGCTTGGCAATCATCATTTGAAGAGCCACGTACTGCATAGCGTTGATATGGTGAGCCACTAGCATGTCGTTAGAACGCTGGGTCAAGGTCGCATCCAGATAGATTTCTCCATCTACACGGCGGACATCAAACATGGTCTGAAAGGCGCATGGGAGTAGCCCATCTGTCTCCTCAAAAGCTTGATAATCCCAGAGAGAGATAATATTGCGGCGGTTCCAAGGGTTAGCTTCCAACTGTTTGAGAAGCTTATTGATGATGTCGTGTTTCTTAACGACCGCCCCGTAACGCTCACCAATAGTTCCCGTATCTCCCACTTCCCAGTCATTCCAGTAGTGAACATTGTACTTGTCATTAAGCACTTCTAGGCTATTAGACTGGTCTTGGTAGATCCAGAGCACTTCCTTGATGGCGGATTTGATGGCAATGGGACGCAAGGTTGTGATGGGGAATTCCCCCTTGGCCAAGTCATACTCGGCAAAGGCACCCGTTACATACTTGGAGTTGGCAACTGTCCCATCCTTATACTTAGGACGTGCTTGCTCTGAAAAGACACCGTCTTTGAGGATTCGTTCAATATTCTCTTTAAAAATCGTATCTGCTTTTGTCATTTACTCTCACCTCATTTATTTCCTAACTAGTATAGCATAAAAAAGAAAAGAGGAACATTACTAACTCTAGGTTCGCATTTTTCCTCTTTTATTATTTTATTGCAATACAAGTGATGCTGCTCCGATAACCCCAGCGTCATTTCCTAGAGTTGCAAGAGCTAATTTAGTGGATGTGCGTACTTGTGGGAAGGTATTTTCGTCGTAGACTTTTTGAACACCTTGTAGAAGGAATTCTCCCGCTGCTGACACCCCACCACCGATGACGATGGTTGATGGGTTTAGGATTGAGCCGATGTTAGCACAAGCGATTCCCAAGTAACGTGAGAAGTTACGGTAAACAATCAAAGCAAGGTCGTCTCCTTCTTTTGCAAGGTCAAAGACAGTCTTAGCAGTTACTTCTTCTCCGTTATCAATCAAGCGTTTCAAGGCTGCATCGCCTTCGTATTCATCCGCATAGCGACGAGTCAAGTTGACAATACCTGTTGCTGAAGCGACTGTCTCAAGGCAACCTTTCTTACCGCAAGTACATGCGATTGGTTGGTCAAAGTCAACAGTGATGTGGCCAAGCTCACCTGCTGCACCAGCAACACCGTGAAGCAATTTGCCTTCTGCGACGATACCGCCACCAACACCTGTACCAAGTGTCATAAAGACAACGTCTGGTTGGTTTTCACCAGCACCCATCCAACGCTCACCAAGAGCAGCTACGTTGGCATCATTATCGATAAAGAAAGGAATACCCAAGGCTTTTTCAATCTTTTCTTTGATTGGTTGAAGGGTTTTCCAGTTGAGGTTGTAGGCACCAATAACAGTCCCTTTTTCACGGTCAACCACACCTGGTGATCCCATCCCAATACCTTGGAAATCCGCTGCCACCAATCCAAGCAAGTCCAAACGATGTTGAATAGACTCAATCATATCATCTACGATATGACTTCCCTCATCCAAAATGTTGGTCTTGATTGACCATTTTTCTTGGATTTCTCCTGCAGTTGTCAAGATTGCAAATTTGATAGAAGTTCCACCAAGGTCAATCCCAATAATCTTTTGACTCATCGTCTTCTCCTTTTTAATTATGTAGTAATTGAAAATGCTTACAGTAATAGTATAACAAAAACTAATCGTTTATGCAAAGGTTTGCGTAATTTTATTTTAATTCCGTCATTTTCTTTGTTCAAAGGTTTGCTAACTTAAGATCCAATCGTCAACTCATACAAACCTCTCACTGCATTACAGCCGTAAATAGCTTCTACTTGGGCTAAATCTGCCAAGGTCAAGACTTTCTCTTCTACCTGTCCTGTTTCCAGCAAATGCTGACGGTAAATTCCTGGCAAGATTCCCAGTCGGATAGGCGGTGTGTAGAGTTTCCCAGCGATTTTCAGAACCAAATTTCCGATAGAGGTTTCCAATAGCTCCCCAGCTGCATTATGGTAAATGATCTCCTGTTCCCCTAGACTCAAATGAGGTCGGTAGCTTGTTTTAAAATAAGTAAAAGCCTGCTCCAAATCTGCTTCCTGCAGACAAAGTTGAGCCTGACAGAAGTTAGAACTAAGGGATGTTAATACTTGTCGACTAACTTCTATCTCGCCAGACTTGCTGAGAGAAATACGCAAACGGTAGTCTTGATGAATGTCACAAGACTGACACTCTTCCTCTATCTTTTGTCTTAGGTCTTCTGCATCAAAAGGAAAGGCAAAATAACGACTCGCCTTTGTCAGTCTTTCTATATGTTGATTTTCAAACAGTAGACTCTTCTGGCTGATTTTTCCAGTTGTAATCAGTTTGAAGCGAGCTTGTTTACGATAGAGAACAGCTGCCTTTTGATGAACCTCGCGGTATTCAGATTCCCAAGTGCTATCCCATGTAATGCCACCACCTACTCCATAGATGGCTTTCCCTTGATACAGTTGAATAGTTCGGATAGCAACATTAAAAATCCGTCGCCCATTTGGAAGCAAGAGACCAATCGTTCCACAATAAACTCCTCTAGGTTGAGGCTCCAAGTCCTTAATGATTTCCATAGTCGCAATTTTGGGTGCGCCCGTTATGGAACCACAAGGAAAGAGAGAACGGAAGATTTCAACAAGGTCAACATCCTCTCGCAACCGACTCTTGATGGTCGAAGTCATCTGCCAAACAGTTGAATACTGTTCTACCTGACACAGACGTTCCGCATGCTCACTCCCCACCTCTGAAATACGGTTCATATCATTGCGCAAGAGGTCCACAATCATCATGTTTTCAGAGCGATTTTTGGGATCCTGTTCCAACCAACTAGCCTGTTCAAGATCTTCTTGATCAGTTACCCCACGCTGAGTCGTTCCCTTCATTGGTCGCGTTGTCAACTCGCGGTTATTCTGCTCAAAAAAGAGCTCTGGACTCATGGAAATCACTGCCATCTCGTCATGTTCAACATAGGCATTGTAGCCCGCCTCCTGTTCTACCACCATGCGATTGTAGATGGCAAAAGGATTGGCACTTAAGTCCTGTTTGAGTTGAACGGTGTAGTTGACCTGATAGGTGTCTCCCTGCCGCAAATGATGGTGAATCTGGGCAATAGCCTTCTCATAGTCCTCTGCAGATGTTACTTCCTGCCAATCAGAAGGCAAATCAACCTCGTCATAAGTCAGAGGAATAGGGGATGTTTCTACCCTATCATGAACAGTAAAATATAGCAGGTACTCTCCCAGTAAAGGAGCTTTATGAACTGCTAATTTCTCCTCAAAAGCAGGTGCAGCCTCGTAGCTGACATAGCCCACCACATAATAGCCTTGCTCTTGGTAGCTTTCCACTTGTGCCAGCAAGTCTGACACTTCTGCTACATTTCTCGTTTTTAACTCTTTAATCGGCTGGGTAAAGGTGTATCTCTCCCCCAAAGCCCTAAAATCAATTACTGTTTTTCTATGCATAGCTTAAGTATAGCATAAAAAGGTAGATCAAGAAAAACTTAATCTACCTTTTTACTCATCTATTTAATACAATCTATGCTTTAAAAAGATTTCCTGCAAATCCATCTGATTTCTGCAATAGTTGTTTGTAAACCTTCCATTTAAGATCCACAGTATTCTTGAAATCATTGCCTTGAAGGTCTTTTTCGACCGCTGCATCAAATAAGGTCTGAAGTTGTGCGTAAGTTGAAATCTTTTGACCATCGATTTCAATTTCAACAAAACCTCTTTGGGCTTTTTCGTGTACTTCATGATACCATGCTTTCTTCCATGCTTCTAAGCTTTGGAATTTACCGTTAGAAACTTTATTAATAATAAAGTCATCACCAAGACCTACATTACCAGCAGCTTTAGATTCTTGCTTGTATTTGTTTGATGCATAACCTAAGAATCCGTCTAGATAACCGAAGTACCCCCACATACGGAAGGTATTATGTTTGAATGAGATTGAACCAACCGCACTCTTACTTGTATTACCACCATAAATACCTGTCATCATATTTACTACAGTATAAGCAGAATCAAATCCTTCAGTACGATAATGACCATTTCCTGGTAATCCATGTTTCGTTGCAAAGTTTCCATCAACCAGTTGATCAATACTTGTCAGCTTCGTATTCTTTTCGTCATCATTCAAATCACGAACTAAATCCCATTGGTGTGGTTCACCAACTAAGCCATTGCGATCCGCTTTTTCACGATATTTCTTATCGATCTTCTTGAACCACTTATCATTTGTTCCAGTATTTTTCTTAATTACAGATTCAGCTTCTAAATAATCAAGCATCATCATAGATTCATTGTAATTCTTCATGTAGTGATCGATTTTCTCACGACTATTTAACACATTTGGATTATAGTTGTAAATTTGATTTCCATCATTTTGACGTTCGTAAGCCATGTTTAATCCTAAGGCACCATATTCACCATTTGGATTTGAAACTGATGGTGATTGTAACATACCTTGAGCAAAGGCTTCAACGTCTGTTCCTTCACGGTGACGCCATGTTCCTAAGTAGGCCATACGGTCATTGATGTGAGTTGTTTCGTGAGTGAATGCAGATGTACCAAAATCACTAATCATGCTAGAGATAATGTAATATACAGCCTCTTGTGGTTGTGGATTTTGGAAGATATAAGCGTATGCACCCATTCCATTGTATCCATGCCATTTATCAGTCGGACCATAGAATTCACGAATTGGAGCAAAATCGCCTTTCTTCGTATGTCCCATACGGTCAACCCATCCCAAACCTGGTACATCATGGTTATCCCAAATGGCAGATGGTACCATATTTTCACTTTTAAGAAGATTATTTCGAACATTATCTGCAGCAAGTCTTGACCAGAAGTCTAAATAATTGATTTGTTCTTGCGCACGTAAATCAACTTGCTTCTTGAACGCTTCACGTTCTTCTGCTGTATTCTTACCGTATTTTTCAAATGAACTAAAGGCAATGGTATTATAGGTTGTAATTAAGATCATATGCGCTTTCTTCAGATTCAGAAGTGGTAAAATATAACGTCCGTGATGTCCATTATTAATTACTTCATACAATTTATGTTTCTTATTCGCAAAATCTGGATTTGATGATTGTTTCTCAACAACATAAGCGTTATCTGCAATGTTATTCTTGAACCAAGTGTTCATATCAGTGTCATTTGTGAATAATTCCATATTGTATTTCAAGAACTCATGTAAGTTAGCTTTACCAGTAGCACTTGCAAGGGCTCTGTTAAATGCATCGTGTGATTGATCACCTTTTAGGTTATTACCATTTGATGAGAAGCTGATTAATCTGTCTAGGACGTTAACGTTCTTACCGTAGAAATCAGGTTTGAAGGTCATCATATTCTTGATGTTTAATCCGTCGTACTTAATTCCATAGTATTGATTGAAGTAAGCAAGGGCTAACATAATCTTAGCTTTGTTATCTTCAACTTTTTTAATCAATGCACGTTTAGCCGCTTCGTCGGTATTTAATTGATGGTCTTCATTTTCAACTAAAGCTTTAACTAAAGCATCTAGGTTATCTTTAACATCTTTGAAGCTTTCTTCCATGTATAACATCTTAGGATTGTTATTAATCTTACGAACTTCATCTGAATCAAGTTCAACAGAAGCTAATTTAGCTTTAATATCATTGATAAGTTGCGTTCTATCTTTAACAACCATATTTGGTGTATAGACAATATCACCTAATCCTTCAATACTATATTCACGAACTTGTTGAACCTTAGATTCTTTTTGTGTAATAACTTTAATTTCTTTCGTCTTATCAGCGTAATGAATCATTATGTGGTCAGCATCCGATAAGTCGGTCACAAATTGTCCATCTTTCATACCTGTTACAGACAATACTTCTGTAGTTAGTAATTTAGATCCTTCAGGAATCTTGTTACCTTGATTGACAATCCATTCTTTGTTGTAGAACGGTTGAAGTTTTTCAATATTACGGTAAGCAAGCTCACGAGAAGCATCGTAATCTTGAGTAGCTTTGTAAGTATCAGATTTTGGTTTCACTTGGTTCAGTCTATCTTCCACAAGTGGAGCAATTTCGAATTTATCAGCTGTAATCCCGAATGACTCTATTTTCTTGTTTGCTTCTTCTAAGCTGATTTCTTGAATTCGATTACTACGAGAATATTTGAATGAACGTTTCCCTTCACTCACACCTGTAACAACATAGTTTCTATCAATCCAATTATTTGTAAAGTAGCCGTCATCATCAACAAGGTCTTTAGAACCATAGAATTCTTCACCATTCTCAACTTTCATCATTGTAACAGTATCCAGAACTCGACCCCATGGATAGTTTTTACTAATGAAACCACCAACTTCAACAGGAGTTTTCACCTTAATGGTTCCTTTAACGACAGATTGGCTAGTAAATGCGTATTTATTAACCCCATTTCCATCGTAACCATTATCTGTTCTAGCAACAAGACCACCAATACGAGCTTTATTGGCTACTATATTAGCATCGACATAGGCTTTTTTAATATTCCCTTTCCAAACTTCTCCAGAAATACCACCCATATCCCAGCCTTTATCGCCGACACCAGTAAGGTTACCAACAAAGGCAACGTTTTGTAATAAACCACCAACGTCCACTTTGTTTACAATCCCTGCAATACCATCTTTACCAAGGATGCTACCAGTTACCTTAACATTTTCAACTGTGGCGTTTTTAACTACTCTTGATAGCGCTGAAATATTTTCAATCCAAGGCATATTAATATTAACATTACCTAAGTTAATGTTATTAATTGTACCGCCTTCAACATTATCAAATAACTGACGAGCCATATTGTGAATGGTATATTGTTTTCCATCGACACTTGTTAAAGTTCCGCTAAATTTACCAGGTACATATTGTTTATTTGGAGTTGGTACATTGGCTGCATTCAAATCTGCACCAAGTTTAAAGGTACCACTTGGGTTAGCTTTCATAGCTGTTACCAGTTCTTCAAAGCTATAATATACATCACCTTCGTGTGCTTTTTGCTTTTCAAAATAATGAACATAGTCTTCACTAAATGCATTATCAACATTACGTTGAATCAAATCAGGTGCTTTGGCAGTGACCTTATACAAGGTCTTGCCATCAACTGTGACTTCTTCAATCTTATCAACAGCCAGTCTTGTTATTTTGTTATCATGAGTTGTAACTCGTAGGTAAATCGGAGCAACGTCTGTCGGTTTGTCAGTAAGTAAGCTCTTATCTGTTTCAACACCAGCATCATCCACACTCATCAAGCTTGTTTCTTTGATGTTCTTGATTTCAACTTTTTTGAGGTCGATTCTTAGAGGTTCTTCTTTCAGAACTTCTTCCTCATCTCCTTCACCACGGTCATAAACCATCTTCGTTTCAAGTTTATAATCCTTGTAGTATTGCAAATCTGTCAGACTAGCTGTCAAGTTGTCAGGTGAAACATTCAAGGTTTTGACAATTTCATCACCTTTTTTCAGAGTTAGGGTGATAGATTTAATAGCTGCCTTACTTGGATTTTCTAGACTGTATTTAACATCTGAAGTCCGTTTCAAATCCTTAGGTTCAACCGCTGTTATAGTCAATACTGGTTTTTCAAAGCTCTTTGTACCACGTTTTAAAATTCGGTCTTGAGGTGCTTCAATGATTTCCTCTGTAACTTTTGGAGCGTCTTCTATTTTAACTCCCTTAATAGTATTAAAGGTCTTGGTGATTTTTTTCTGACCTTCTTTCCCCTCTTGGACAGTAACTCTTTCACCTTTTTTCAGTTGATCATCTTCTTCAACCTTTTCCTTAAATGGAATCTTTTCAAGACTTTCTTCTACCAGAGTTCCTGCAATTGGTTTTGTACCACGGCTTATTTTTTTAGTGACTGGTTCTTTGATGACAGTGGTTATTGTATTTAAAACTTGATCAGTCTCAACACCGTCGAGAGTCTTATAAGTCGTTTTGGTAATTTGACTACCCTTTTCTCCATCTTGAACTACAGTTTCTTCATCCGTATATTTGGTTGGAACCTCGATAATTTCTGTCTTATAGTCAATCTCAGTAGTAGTTTCTTTCGTAACCGTTCCCTCAGTTACTTTATATTCAGGTAACTTTTCTTGAACTAAAGACTCGCCCTCTTTACCAGTTTCTTGAGTGCCTTTGGCTTCAATTTTCCCTGAATATTCTGCTTGTGGATCTTGAACTAAGGATTCGCCCTCTTTGCCTGGTTCCTGCGTGCCTTTGGCTTCAACCTTGCCAGTATATTCTGCTTGTGGATCTTGAACTAACGATTCACCCTCTTTGCCTGGTTCCTGGGTACCTTTAGCTTCAACTTTGCCCGTAAATTCTGCTTGTGGATCTTGAACTAAGGATTCACCCTCTTTGCCTGGTTCCTGGGTACCTTTAGCTTCAACT
>CAUTUU010000017.1:0-32285 GCA_963541545.1 uncultured bacterium
CCTTGGCAAATGATCCAAAAATCTTGATTTCAGACGAGTCAACTTCTGCCCTTGACCCTAAGACAACCAAGCAGATTTTGGCCTTATTGCAAGATTTGAACCAAAAATTAGGCTTGACAGTTGTCTTGATTACACATGAAATGCAGATTGTCAAAGACATCGCCAATCGTGTGGCAGTTATGCAGGATGGGCATTTGATTGAAGAGGGCAGTGTCCTTGAAATCTTCTCAGACCCTAAACAACCCTTGACTCAAGACTTTATCTCAACAGCCACAGGTATTGATGAAGCCATGGTCAAAATCGAGAAGCAAGAAATCGTGCAACACCTGTCTGAAAACAGCCTTTTGGTGCAGCTCAAGTATGCAGGGGCTTCAACAGACGAACCACTTTTGAATGAATTGTACAAGCGTTACCAAGTAACGGCTAATATCCTCTATGGGAATATCGAAATCCTCGACGGCACTCCTGTTGGAGAATTGGTTGTGGTCTTGTCAGGTGAAAAAGCAACGCTAGCAGGTGCCCAAGAAGCCATTCGTCAAGCAGGCGTACAGCTAAAAGTATTGAAGGGAGGACAGTAAGATGGAATCATTGATTCAAACCTATTTACCAAATGTCTATAAAATGGGCTGGGCTGGTCAAGCAGGCTGGGGAACAGCTATCTACCTAACTCTCTATATGACAGTTCTTTCCTTTATCATTGGAGGGTTCTTGGGGCTGGTGGCAGGTCTTTTCCTTGTCTTGACAGCGCCGGGTGGTGTCTTGGAAAATAAGGTCGTTTTCTGGATTTTAGACAAGATCACGTCAATCTTCCGTGCGGTGCCATTTATTATTCTCTTGGCAGTCTTGTCACCCTTCTCTCATCTAATCGTAGGAACAAGTATCGGACCAAATGCGGCTATCGTACCCCTATCTTTTGCGGTCTTTGCCTTCTTTGCCCGTCAGGTGCAGGTTGTCTTGGCTGAATTGGATGGTGGTGTCATTGAGGCGGCTCAAGCTAGCGGAGCGACTTTCTGGGATATCGTTGGTGTTTACCTATCAGAAGGTCTTCCAGATTTGATCCGTGTGACAACTGTAACCTTGATTTCCCTTGTTGGTGAAACAGCCATGGCTGGTGCGGTCGGAGCTGGTGGTATTGGTAACGTGGCCATCGCTTATGGATTTAACCGCTATAATCACGATGTGACTATCTTGGCAACCATTATTATCATCTTGATTATCTTTGCAATCCAATTCTTGGGAGATTTCTTGACCAAGAAATTGAGTCATAAATAAAATAGGCTCCATAATATCTATAGGGGATTTACCCACTACAAATATTATAGAGCCATAAAAAAGAGCCGTCTGGCTCTTTTTTAGTGACTAGATTTTCTGCGCAAATTTTTTACTCAAGGCTTGTCCAATCAAGGCACCTACTAGGGCTCCGACGACTACACTTGCGATAAATAAAAGGATGGTTCCAGGATTTGGTGAGACCATGATACGGTCGATATATTCTTGGGATTTTCCTCTTGCCAGAAGAGTAGCCATATAGGCTTTGGGCGCAATCCACATAAGCAAGATTGGTCCTGTTGAGCTAAAGGCAAAGAGAATGAAAGAAAGGAAATTCTTTGTTTGATCCTTGTATTTTCCGAGGCTAGCTACTGCATCTGCTAGGAGACCACAGATAATTCCAGGAAGGAAGGCACCGGCACCGTGTTTAGTTCCCAAGAAAAAGAGGGCAATGACAAGGCCGATAGTGGTAATGGCTCCAAAGCGCGGAACTTTTGCGATTAGGATCATATAGACGCTACCGCCGAAAAGGGCAGTAAAGGCAGGCGCATAAAACATGTTTCCAGTTTGGTCAAAGAAATTGCCCAAAAGGACACCAATCCCCATGCAGAGGAAGTAAAGAACTGCAAAAAGCAGTGTAGTTAAGATAGATTTTTTCATGAATTGTCTCCTGATAATTTTCTCACAATTCTCATTGTACCATGGTTTGGTGGGATTGTAAATGGGGAGAAAGTGTCATTGTTTGCTTGGCAAACTAAATTTTTCATAGATTGGTTAATATCAGATGATTAGATTGTTTACTGTAAAGCATAAATAAATTCGACCTTCGCAGAATTACTAAACAAACAACGCATTAAGGCTGCCCAACAGCTCTTGCTTTCAACTAGTGACAGTATCGAAGATATTTGTTATGCTGTTGGTTACAGTAATGTTGGATATTTCTATAAAGTGTTCCGAAAATTGTGCGGAAAATCGCCAAAAGCTTACCGAAAACAGGTAGAAACGACACTATAATATTTGTATCCCTTTACAAAAAGTGCTATAATATCAATAATAACATCAGGAGGTTCTATCATGAAAAAGAAACCAATTTATCTATGGGTCTTGCTCATCTTGTCTGCCCTTATTTCAGCTACGTCTCTGTTTGAACTTTTGAAGCCCTTGCCTAGTAAAGAAGTCCTTCGTGCTGCTCAAAAACAAGTTGCAGGGGTCAGTGCTCAGCAGGTAGAAGATAGCATTAATTTTAGCTATAGAGTGGCAGAAGCATCTCATTCTATTTTTAATGTGGCCTTGGTTGTACTATCTGCTATTTTAGTGGTAGTAGCGATTGTATTCCTTGTTCGTAAGAATTTGCAGTATGCAAACTATACTTATGTCGGCTATGTTTTGCTAGCCATTATTGGTTCGATTTATACCTATGTGACTTTACAAGACGCTTTGCAGTTGGTTCAAGATGAAACTATGCGTTTGACAATGGGTATTGGTTCAAAAGCTGTCAGCATTTTCTATATCGTCATCAATGTTCTCTTCCTAGCCCTTGTCTTCTACAAGATATGGCGTCAGCAAAAAGCCTTGGCTGAAGAAGAGGAAACAGAAGAACTTGCCTAAGTATTGACAAAAAATAACTATCAAGTTACAATCTTGGTAGTTATTTTTCGATTATACATAAAATCATGGAGGTAAATATGAAGACAATTTCTTTAGTTTATATCAGTCTGAGTGGGAATACTGAGAGTTTTGTGACCCGCCTGAAAGACTATCTCTTGTCCCAGTACGAGGGAATTGATGTTCAAAAGATTCATATTAAGGATTTGGTCAAGGAAGGCCAAGATTTTTATGAAATGGACCATCCCTATGTCACTTTTTTGCCGACCTACCTCGAAGGTGGGAACGGCGTGGATAACGGAGACGTTGAGATTTTGACGACACCAGTGGGGGATTTTATCGCCTATGGTGACAATGCTAGTAAGTGTTTTGGCGTAGTTGGTTCAGGAAATCGTAACTTTAATAACCAATACTGCCTGACAGCTAAGCAATACAGTCAACGTTTTGGTTTCCCTGTCTTGGCGGACTTTGAAATGCGAGGTATGCTGGGAGATATCAAGCGTGTTGCAGCAATTATTGCGGATTTATATGAGTTGGAAAGTTGAGCTTAGGCTTGGCTTTTTTATTATTCCAAGAAGTTTTATCAGAACTCTTACTTTCTATGCTCCAAGAGTTGATTGATGTGGTCTACTTTTCTAGCTTCTCTTTTATAGAGAATAGCCCAAATGATGAGGTAGACAATCGCAAACTCGATAATGAGCTGGAGATAGAAGATCCAGTGGAAAGGGAACCAACCAGCCAGAGTTGCTAGTGGGACAAAGCCAGCCAGCATGAGGAAAAAATGAGTCAGAGTGGCACGGAGCATGCTCCAGTCACGGCTGAATAATCGTTTACCAAAGTTGAAGAGAATACCGATGGCTGCCCAGATAAGAGTGCAGTAGAGCAAGATCAGGGCACCATGAACCTGATGTTGAGCCATCATTTGTCCGATGAGAGAATCGGGACTTAACGGGGCGTAGGTACTTGGTGCATAAATGAGTGAAAAGATGATAGAGAGGATGAGGCCGATGAGGACACCAGCAGCTGCGTCGTGGAAAATTTGTTTTTTCATAGTTCTAATTTCTCCTTGATGGTTTTTAGGTAACGGCGTGAAGAGTAGGTGAAGCTTTCGTTTTTCAAGAAAATTTCTACCAGACCGTTGGGCGTGAGCTTGAGATGAGAGATGGAATCGATATTGATGATTTCTGATTGGGAAATTTGGATAAAATTGGTTGGCAAGAGTTCAAGGATCTGATAGAGTCGTAAGTCAATGGTGTAGGTCTGACTGGCGGTTTCTGCCAGAACCTTCCGATTCTCTATATAGAAGCGTTGAATCTTGCCAATCTCAACTAGATAGACCTGATCTTCGATTTTCCCTTTGATTTTTTCTTTGAGGTCCAGATTTTCTGCGAACTCGATGATTTTTTGGATTTTTTCGGTTTCTTGAGGTGCTTGGACAATCAGCTTTTCCTCCTTGTAAGTCTCACTAATCTGTAGTTCTACTTTCATAAATTTCTCTCCTTGTTTTTCATACAAAATTGTGATCACTTCTTGTACACCTTTATTAAACACTATTTTACGACACCTGGCAAGGGACTTTGTCTATGTGGGGGGATTTGGCTTCTATGTGGTGGAGCTTTTCTGTCCTATCTGAAATATGGTATAATAGCACTAATCAATTGCTAGGAAAATAGATACAGAAAGGGGCTGAAAAATGTCTCATATTATTGAATTGCCAGAGGTGCTGGCAAACCAGATCGCGGCAGGAGAGGTTATCGAACGTCCTGCCAGTGTGGTTAAAGAGTTGGTAGAAAATGCCATTGACGCTGGCTCTAGTCAGATTATCATTGAGATTGAAGAGTCTGGTCTCAAGAAGATTCAAATCACCGATAATGGCCATGGAATTGCCCACGATGAGGTGGAATTGGCCCTGCGCCGCCATGCGACCAGTAAGATAAAAAATCAAGCAGACCTCTTTCGGATTCGGACGCTTGGTTTTCGTGGTGAAGCCCTGCCTTCTATCGCTTCTGTTAGTGTCTTGACTCTGTTGACGGCGGTGGATGGTGCAAGTCATGGGACTAAGTTAGTCGCGCGTGGAGGAGAAGTAGAGGAAGTCATCCCAGCGACTAGTCCTGTAGGAACCAAGGTTTGTGTGGAGGACCTCTTCTTCAACACGCCTGCCCGCCTCAAGTATATGAAGAGTCAGCAGGCGGAGCTGTCTCATATTATTGATATTGTCAACCGTCTGGGCTTGGCCCATCCTGAGATTTCCTTCAGTTTGATTAGTGATGGCAAGGAGATGACGCGGACAGCAGGGACTGGTCAACTGCGCCAAGCAATCGCAGGGATTTACGGTTTGGCGAGCGCCAAGAAGATGATTGAAATTGAGAATTCTGACCTAGATTTCGAAATTTCAGGTTTTGTGTCTCTGCCTGAGTTGACTCGGGCTAATCGCAACTATATCAGTCTCTTCATCAATGGCCGTTATATCAAGAATTTCCTGCTCAATCGTGCTATTCTTGACGGCTATGGTAGTAAGCTTATGGTAGGCCGCTTTCCACTGGCTGTCATTCATATCCATATCGATCCTTATCTAGCGGATGTCAATGTGCATCCGACCAAGCAAGAGGTGCGGATTTCTAAGGAAAAAGAACTGATGACGCTGGTCTCAGAAGCTATTGCAAACAGTCTTAAGGAACAAACCTTGATACCAGATGCCTTGGAAAATCTTGCCAAATCGACCGTGCGCAATCGTGAGAAGGTGGAGCAAACTATTCTCCCACTCAAAGAAAATACGCTTTACTATGAGAAAAGTGAGCCGTCAAGACCCAGTCAAGCTGAGGTGGCTGATTATCAGGTAGAATTAACTGAGGAAGGTAGGGACCTAACCCTGTTTGCCAAAGAAACCTTGGACCAGCTGACCAAGCCCACAAAACTGCATTTTGCAGAGAGAAAGCCTGCTAACTATGACCAACTAGATCATCCAGAGTTAGATCTTGCTAGTCTCGATAAGGCCTATGACAAGCTGGAGCGAGAAGAATCATCTAGCTTTCCAGAGTTGGAATTTTTCGGACAGATGCATGGGACTTATCTCTTTGCCCAAGGGCGAGATGGGCTCTACATCATAGATCAACATGCGGCTCAGGAACGGGTCAAGTATGAGGAATATCGTGAAAGCATTGGCGATGTTGACCAAAGTCAACAACAACTCCTAGTGCCCTATATCTTTGAATTTCCTGCGGATGATGCTCTTCGTCTCAAGGAACGAATGGCACTTTTAGAGGAAGTGGGCGTCTTTCTAGCAGAGTACGGAGAAAATCAATTTATCCTGCGTGAACATCCTATTTGGATGGCAGAGGAGGAGATTGAGTCAGGCATCTATGAAATGTGTGACATGCTCCTCTTGACCAAGGAAGTTTCTATCAAGAAATACCGAGCAGAGCTGGCTATCATGATGTCCTGCAAGCGGTCTATCAAGGCCAACCATCGTATCGATGACCATTCAGCTAGACAACTCCTCTATCAGCTCTCTCAGTGTGATAATCCCTACAACTGTCCCCACGGACGTCCTGTTTTGGTGCATTTTACCAAGTCGGATATGGAAAAGATGTTCCGACGCATTCAGGAAAATCATACTAGTCTACGTGAGTTGGGGAAATATTAAAATATAAAAAACTTTTGTGGAAAGTTTTCAAAATCAGAAAAACGCATAAAATCAGGTGTTCAAAAACCTTGATTCTATGCGTTTTATCATGGAAATATTTACTTTTTTCCAAGTACTCTTTGAAAAGCTCGTCAAACCACATCAGCTTCGCCTGTAATCTCAAAGCTGTTCTTTGAGCAACCTACTGCTGGCTTCCTAGTTCGCTCTATGATTTTCATAGAGTATAAAATTGAGATTTCGCTTAGTTTCTTTATTCGCCTAAAAGTAGAGTCTGTTCTAAGCGTCTAATGTACGAATTAGGTTGACCATTTCAATAGCTCCTTGTGCACACTCAGAACCCTTATTGCCTGCTTTAGTACCAGCTCGTTCTATGGCTTGTTCAATTGTATCTGTCGTTAGCACGCCAAACATCACAGGAATTTCGCTATTTAAACTGATTTGGGCGATTCCCTTAGATACCTCGTTACATACATAATCATAATGACTTGTACTACCTCTAATGACAGCTCCCAAGCAGATAATTGCATCATATTTTTTACTTTTTGCCATTTTTGATGCAATCAGTGGTATTTCAAAAGCTCCTGGAACCCAGGCTACCTCAATATCTTTCTCATTTACATTCTCTCTTTTGAGATTATCTAGTGCTCCAGATAATAATTTTGAAGTTATAAATTCATTAAATCTCGCTACAACAATACCTATTTTAATATCGTTCGCTACTAAATTACCTTCATAAGTGTTCATTTATTTTTCCTCCATATTTAAAATGTGACCCATTCGATTTTTCTTTGTTTCTAAATAAAAACTATCGTAAGGATTGGCTTCTATTTCGATTGGTATTCTACTGGAAATGGGAATTCCATATTTTTCTAACTGTTCAACCTTGTCAGGATTATTTGTCAGTAAATGAAGTGACTGTAGTCCCAGGTCTTTAAGCATTTGTGCTCCAATATAATATTCTCTTAAATCACCTTCAAAGCCTAATGCAAGATTGGCATCGAGCGTATCCATTCCTTGATCTTGTAAATGATAGGCTTTTAATTTATTGATAAGTCCAATTCCTCGTCCCTCCTGTCGCAAGTAAAGTAAGACACCCGAACCATTTTCAGCAATCATTTTCATAGCTTTATCGAATTGCTGTCCACAATCGCACCGTAAAGAGCCTAAAACATCTCCTGTTAAACATTCAGAGTGGACCCGACATAATACATTGGCTTCATCCTCTATATTTCCCATAATAAGAGCAAGATGATGTTCCCCATTTAGTTTATCTATATAGCTAATTGCTTTAAAATTACCGTATCTAGTAGGCATATTGACAGTTGAAACTCGTTCTACCAGCTGATCATATACTTTTCTATATTCTTGTAATTCTTTGATGGTAATTAGTGGGATGTTGTGTTTCTTCGAGAACTGAATTAAATCATCTGTTCTCATCATTTTGCCATCATGATTCATTATTTCACAACATAGGCCACACTCTTTTAGTCCTGCTAATTTTAATAGATCAACAGTTGCTTCTGTGTGTCCATTTCTTTCTAGAACACCACCGTTTTTCGCAATTAAAGGAAACATGTGTCCTGGCCTGCGAAAATCAGAGGGTCTTATATCTTCAGCTACACACATACGTGCGGTCAGTCCTCTTTCCTCGGCAGAAATACCTGTGGTCGTTTCTTTATAATCAATTGAAACTGTAAAAGCCGTCTTATGATTATCTGTATTGTTTTCAACCATAGGTGAAAGCATTAATTGATTAGCTAAACGTTCGCTCATAGGCATACAAATTAATCCTTTGGCATAAGTAGCCATGAAATTAACATTTTCTGTTGTAGCTGCTTGTGCGGAACAAATTAAGTCTCCTTCATTTTCTCTATCCTTGTCGTCTATAACAAGAACAAGTCGTCCCTTCTGCAATGCTTCTAATGCTTCTTGTATTTTTCGATATTCCATTGACTGATCATCCTTTCTGCTAAAATCCATTTTGATATAATAGTTCCTTCGATATTTCTGATTTTGGAGAGTTATCCATCAGTTTTTGCACATATTTGCCTAAAATATCATTTTCAAGATTTACTGTACTCCCGACTTGTTTACTCTTAAGAATGGTTTGTTCCAAGGTATGAGGGATAACAGATACTGAAAAGTTTACTTTGGAGACTTTAGCGACAGTCAGACTAATGCCGTCAATTGTAATAGATCCTTTTTCAACTATTAAATCTAAAATTTCTTTTTGTGTGTTGATTTGATACCATACAGCATTATCATCTTTTTTTATTGACGAGATTTTTCCTGTACCATCAATGTGTCCTGTAACGACGTGACCTCCAAGTCGACCGTTGACAGATAAGGCTCTTTCTAGATTTACCTCACTTCCATGTTTTAATAGAGTAAGAGCTGTTCGACTCCATGTTTCATTCATTACATCAACTGTAAAGGATTGATGATTGAAATGAGTAACTGTAAGACAGATACCATTTACTGCTATACTATCGCCTAAATGGATATCCGTTAATATTTTTGAGGCTTTAATCGATAGTTTACAATTACGAGAATTTTTCTCTATTCTTTCAACTTTTCCGATTTCTTCAATTATTCCTGTGAACATGGGTAAATCACTTCACTTTCTATGAGATAGTCATTTCCTATTTGAGAAAAAGCATAAGGTTTCAGCATAATAGCGTCATTGGGTAAGGAAACACCTTCACCTCCGACAGGAAACTTGGCACTGCCTCCAAAAATTTTTGGTGCAATGTATATTTTTAGCTCATCAACAATTTGTTGTTCCAAAGCACTCCAATTCATTAGACTACCTCCTTCTAGAAGTAGGCTATCAATCTGCATGTTTCCTAGATGTTGCATTAAACTTGATAAGTCTATATGATTGTCTTTTTTCTTTATGGAAAGTATTTCACAGCCATGATTTTGATATAGTTTGATTTTATTTTTGTCTTCAGAGGAAGTAGCAATATAAGTTTTAATATCATTTGCTGTTTTTACGATTTTAGAGGTAAGAGGAGTTCGTAAATGTGTATCGCATATGATACGGACAGGATTTTTCCCTTCCTCCAATCTACATGTCAGCAAAGGGTCGTCTTGAATAACAGTATTGACTCCCACCATAATCGCACTGACATGGTGTCGTAACTGATGCACATGCTTTCTTGCCTCTTCTCCAGTAATCCATTTGGATTGATTTGTTTTAGTGGCTATTTTTCCATCCATTGTCATTGCATATTTCATAAAAACATAGGGGACATGCTGGGTAATGTACTTTCTAAAACTTTTTATTAAGTTAAGACACTCATTTTCTAAAACTCCAACAGTAACTTGAAGATTATTTTCCTCAAGTATCTTTACTCCTTTTCCAGATACAATAGGGTTACAGTCTAGGCTTCCAATGACTACTCTTGTAATACCACTATCGATTATAGCATCTATACAAGGAGGTGTTTTCCCAAAGTGACAACAGGGTTCAAGTGTTACATAAAGCGTTGCTCCGACAGGGGATTCTCTACAGTTTTTAAGAGCATTTCTCTCAGCATGTGGGCCGCCAAAAAACTCATGATATCCTTGTCCGATAATGTGATTATCTTTTACAATAACTGCGCCGACCATAGGATTAGGATTGACGTAACCAGCTCCTTTTTGTGCCAGTTTTATTGCTAATTTCATATATTCTGAGTCGCTCATCTCACTACCTCCAAAAAAATATACCTTGAATAGGGGACTATTCAAGGCATACAAAAGGAAACTTATGCGATTAACAAAAATGCTCTGAAATGACAGGAAATCATTTCAGAGCACGCAAAAAGCACAAATATACTTTCATCTTCTTTCATCCAGACTATACTGTCGGCTTTGGAATTTCACCAAATCATGCCTTTCGGCTCGTGGGCTATACCACCGGTAGGGAATTGCACCCTGCCCTGAAGATAGTTATTCAATTACAGATGATTATAGTACTTAATTTTGAATATGTCAACAGATAAATACAGATTATTTTTGATATACTGTGTTTGTGATAATCGATTCTCGCTCCTCGGATAAAGAAAATATGATATACTAGATAAACGAAATAAGAGAAAAGGAAAACTATGTACGAATATTTAAAAGGAATCATTACCAAAATCACTGCCAAATACATTGTTCTTGAAGTCAACGGTATCGGTTATATTTTGCATGTAGCTAACCCTTATGCCTACTCAGGACAGGTCAACCAAGAAGCTCAAATTTATGTGCATCAGGTCGTGCGTGAGGATGCCCATCTACTTTATGGATTTCGCTCAGAAGACGAGAAAAAGCTCTTTCTCAGTCTGATTTCGGTTTCTGGGATTGGTCCTGTATCAGCTCTTGCTATTATCGCTGCCGATGACAATGCTGGCTTGGTTCAAGCCATCGAAACCAAGAACATCACCTACTTGACCAAGTTTCCTAAAATTGGCAAGAAAACAGCCCAGCAGATGGTGCTGGACTTGGAAGGCAAGGTAGTCGTGGCTAGTGATGACCTTCCTGCTAAGGTGGCAGTGCAAGCTAGCGCTGAAAATCAAGAATTGGAAGAAGCCATGGAAGCCATGTTGGCACTGGGCTATAAGGCAACTGAGCTCAAGAAAATCAAGAAATTCTTTGAAGGAACGACAGATACAGCTGAGAACTATATCAAGTCGGCCCTTAAAATGTTGGTCAAATAGGAGCGGAGCATGACAAAACGTTGTTCGTGGGTCAAGATGACCAACCCTCTCTATATCGCCTATCATGATGAGGAGTGGGGCCAGCCCCTCCATGATGACCAAGCATTGTTTGAATTATTGTGTATGGAAACCTATCAGGCAGGCCTGTCTTGGGAAACGGTGCTAAACAAACGCCAAGCTTTCCGAGAAGCCTTTCATGGCTATCAAATTCAAGCGGTCGCAGAGATGACCGACACTGAATTGGAAGGCTTGCTGGAGAATCCAGCCATCATCCGAAATAGAGCCAAGATTTTTGCTACACGCGCTAACGCCCAAGCGTTTTTACGATTACAGGAAGAATATGGCTCTTTTGATGCCTATCTTTGGTCTTTTGTTGAGGGGAAAACTATCGTTAACGATGTTCCAGATTACCGCCAAGCTCCAGCTAAAACCGCTTTGTCTGAAAAATTAGCCAAAGATCTCAAAAAACAAGGTTTCAAGTTCACAGGCCCAGTCGCTGTTTTGTCTTTTCTACAAGCAGCAGGGATGGTTAATGACCACGAGAATGATTGTGAGTGGAAAAGCGGTCACTAGTGTGTACAGGTAACTAGTATATCTGAGAATATAGAAAAAAGCTGAGAAATTTTTCCCAGCTTTTTATATATACTATTAGATTTGTTAGAGTGAAGTCAAAAAAGTGATTCCACCTAAAATAACACCGGCTGAATTTGGAATGATTAGTATCCAATCCTTCTTAGGTTCCTTTGTCCATCCATAAATAACCCAGATTAAGCAAGATATTGCAGCTGATAAAGGTTGAAATGGTTGAGCTTTATTTCCCTGTAAATTAGCGATAATTTGTGGTATGTAGGCAATAAATACTATAATTCCAATAAAGGCACCAATAGAACCTACTATTCGATTAATTTTTTGTTTTGTCATATACACCTCCTTCAAAAGGATATCATAGAAATTAGCGAAATGCAATAAATTCAGATACAAATTGTAACGAAAACCAATACAAAAGCACAAAAATAGAGAAACTATTTATTTTTTGTTATAGTCAAAGCGAATGATTTGCTCCTGTGCATCTACATGGGCGTGGACTCCAAAGGGAACAATGGCTCTTGGAGTTGCGTGTCCGACATTCAGATTATAGACAATCGGGATATTGCTGTCAATGATATCCAATAGTGCCTCTTTATAGTCGTCATAGAAAGTTTCATCCATAGGTTTTCCGACCAAGAGTCCGCTGATGACCTCGAATATCCCAGTGTCCTTCAAAGTCCGCAACATCTTTTTGAAGTCTTCTGGCTCAGGCTTTTCTTCGCTTGTTTCTAGCAAGAGGATCTTTCCTTCCCAGTCTGACAAGTCAGGGAAAAGTTTGTATTCTTGGCAGAGCTCCGTGCTGTCTGCGTATCGAGAGTTGTCAAAGATATCGTAGAGAGATTCGAGGCAACCACCGAGGATTTCTCCCTCGAACTGGGCATTTCCTTGCAACAAGTCAAAACCAGTATTTGCATGACTGACACGAGGTGTCCCCAGAGCCTTGGGACTGAAGTCAGCTCGTTCCTCATACCAAACATTGCTAGGGCGGATTTCTGAGATTCTTCCCGTCTCAATCAATTCTTTAAAGTAGTGAAGGCTATAGGCTAGCATTTCTTTGTCTAATTCACAAATGTCTGCTAAAAAGGATTGCCCATAAAAAGTCTGGATTCCTAGTTTATGCAACATGAGATGGTTCATGGTTGTATCTGAGAAACCAAGAAAAATCTTTTGTTTGATAACTTTTTCTAGTTGGCCATTTTCAAAAAGGTAGGGCAACAAATGATAGGTATCATCTCCACCGATGGCGCATAGGATCATGTCGATGCTATCATCAGAAAAGGCTTGAATTAAATCCTCTGCACGCGCTTCAGGATGGTCCTTGATAAAGTCTAAGCCTTTTAACGAATGGGGCAAAAAGATAGGATTGAGTCCCAAATCCTTGAGACGTTGGACACCCAAGTCCACTTCGTGTTTGACAAAGTCTTCTCCGATAATGCCACTAGACAAACTAACAATACCAATAGTAGAAACCATATCTCATCCTCCTAGAAATAGATTGAGCCTATTTTATCACAAAAGATAAGAGAAAGCTACGTGGGATGTCAGAAGAATACTTTTAAATCAAGAAAGTAGTAAAAAAGCAACCGCACCTGCAGTTGCTTTTATCATTCTTCTTAATAACGTGTTGGTCCTGCACTTGCGCTGCGAATATTCAAGCGTTTCTTGAGATAGAAGCGAAGGGCTAGGAGGACTGCTCCGATAATAGCTAGTGGCAATGGAGCAAGTACTGGGTTAAGGCTAGCTGGTAGGAAGCTTGTTGCAAAGAAGACAAGCAACCAAAGGAACATAGAAGATAGGATAACCAGTACAGATTTCCAGAAAGGTGGACGTTGACTGCGGTCCATATCTGGTCCATAGTATTGGTAAACAAAGTAGTACATCAAGTAGAAGGCAAATCCACCAACCAGTCCAACTAATAGGAGGGTAATCAAACCGTAACCGATAGCTTGATCTGCTGAGAAGAAGGTTGTAAGAGCGCTGACGAGGGCAAAGAGGCTAGTGATGAAAAGAGCTGAGTCCATAATCATCAGTTTTGGATCATCATTTTCTTTTGGATGCTCTTTTTCATATTGCTCCTTGACAGTGAAACTATGAGCCCAGTGAGTTGGTGCGCCATAGAGGGAACGAGCAGTCGTACCCTTGGCTTGCTCTTCAAGGATTTTGGGAATGACTTCCTCAAAAATAGTCTTGATTTCAGCGTCTGATTTCCCATCTTTGATGAATTGTTGGGTAGCGATGTGGACAAACTCTTGGTTTTTCTTTGTTAATTTTTGTAGATCAATCTGAGACATAGGAACTCCTCTTAGAACCATTTTTTATGGATGAGATAGAGAGTGAGCGAGACACTCATAGCAAAGGCGATAAAGACGATTAACCAGAAGGCATTTGGCTCGCCGTTTAGGGGGATTTCATTATCCTTAAAGTTCATCCCGTAGGCAGAAAAGACCATGGTTGGGATGGACATGACGATGGTCACAAGGGCCAAGGTTTTCATGATGTTGTTCTGGTTGTTGGAAATGATAGAGGCAAAGGTCTCTGTCATAGAATGCAAGACGTTTCCATAAATGTCTGCCATCTCGATGGCCTGTTGGGTTTCAATCAGGGTATCTTCAAGCAGGTCTTCGTCCTCAAGGTATTTCTTGATATTGCTGGTTGAGCTGGTCAATTTCTTAATCACACGCTCATTTGTTTTGAGGGAAGCCTTGAAATAGACGATAGTTTTTTCCAATTCCATGAGCTCAATCAATTCTTCATTACGAGTTGATTGATGCAGTTGACTTTCGATTTGCTCACTCTTACGGTCAATCGAACGAAGGGCTGTTAGGTAAAGCTCTGCATTGCGATAAAGAATCTGGAAGATAAAACGCGAACGCATGAAAGTATAAAAATTACGTAATCGACGGTTGATAAAGACATCAAGGACTGGTAATGGTTCCAAACACGTAGTGATAATGGTTTCCTCAGTGATGATAATACCAAGCGGGATGGTTACGTAGTAGGTGCGGTTATTTCTTTCCTCTGTGACCGGCACGTCTACGATAATCAGGGTATACTCGTCTTCAATGGTAATACGAGACATTTCTTCCGCATCGAGCGGTGCTCGAAGGTCGGCAATATCAATATCGAAGGCGTTAGCGATTTCTAGTGATTCATTTTGAGTCGGATTAACGAGATTGATCCAAGTACCCGGTTCAAGCGTATCGATCTCTTTAAATTCAGTTGTTGTAGAGAGAAAAACTTGTTTCATATCCCTTATCCTTTCTCATTTTTCAGATTTTTTCACACCGTACTATTATACTACAAATTCAGCCTTTTGGGTAATAGAATCTCACTTTTTTTGGTATAATGGTAAGCAATAATGGACTAGAAAGAACAAAGATGCAAGATAAAATTGTCATTCATGGGGCGCGTGCCCATAATTTAAAAAATATTGATGTGGAGATTCCGCGAGACAAGTTGGTTGTTGTGACCGGCTTGTCAGGTTCAGGGAAATCCAGTCTGGCCTTTGACACCCTCTATGCGGAGGGACAACGTCGCTATGTGGAGAGTTTGTCAGCCTACGCTCGCCAGTTCTTGGGGAATATGGAAAAACCAGATGTAGATGCCATTGATGGTCTCAGCCCTGCTATTTCCATCGACCAAAAAACGACTAGCAAAAACCCTCGTTCGACCGTGGGAACCACGACTGAAATCAATGACTATCTGCGTCTCCTCTACGCACGTGTGGGGACGCCTTACTGTATCAACGGGCATGGAGCTATCAAGGCTTCTTCTGTGGAGCAGATTGTTGATAAGGTATTAGAATTGCCAGAACGCCAGCGCCTACAAATCTTAGCCCCAGTTATTCGTAAGAAAAAAGGGCAACATAAGAGTGTTATCGAGAAGATTCAGAAAGACGGTTATGTTCGTCTCCGTGTGGATGGGGAAGTCTATGATGTGACCGAAGTGCCAGACTTGTCCAAGAGCAAGCAACACAATATTGATGTTGTGGTTGACCGTATTGTCATCAAGGAGGGCATTCGTAGTCGTCTCTTTGATTCCATTGAGGCTGCCCTTCGTATTGCAGAAGGTTATGTCATTATCGACACCATGGACGATTCGGAGTTGCTCTTCTCTGAGCATTATGCCTGCCCAGTTTGTGGTTTTACTGTCCCAGAGTTAGAGCCTCGACTCTTCTCCTTCAATGCTCCTTTTGGTTCTTGTAGTGAGTGTGATGGTTTGGGTATTAAGCTGGAGGTGGATACTGATTTGGTAGTGCCAGATGCCAGCAAAACGCTACGTGAGGGGGCGCTAGCACCTTGGAATCCTATCTCATCCAACTACTATCCAAATATGCTAGAGCAGGCCATGACAGCCTTTGGAGTGGATATGGATAAGCCTTTTGAGGACTTGTCAGAAGAAGATAAGAACTTGATTCTCTACGGCTCAGATGGTAAGGAATTCCATTTCCACTATGAGAATGAATTTGGTGGTGTGCGCGATATCGACATTCCGTTTGAGGGAGTTGTCAATAATATCAAGCGTCGCTATCACGAGACAAACAGCGATTACACGCGCACCCAGATGCGCCTCTACATGAATGAGCTGACCTGCGGAACCTGTCACGGCTATCGTCTCAATGACCAGGCCTTGTCTGTTCGTGTGGGTGGCGAGCAAGGGCCACATATCGGAGAAATCTCAGACTTGTCTATCGCAGACCACTTGGAATTGGTGAGCCAGCTGACCCTGTCTGAAAATGAAGCTATCATTGCTCGTCCTATTCTTAAGGAAATAAAAGACCGTTTGACCTTCCTCAATAACGTGGGGCTCAACTATCTGACCTTATCTCGTTCGGCAGGAACCCTTTCAGGTGGAGAGAGTCAGCGTATTCGCTTGGCGACCCAGATTGGTTCCAACCTATCAGGTGTCCTCTATATCTTGGACGAGCCGTCAATTGGTCTTCACCAGAGAGACAATGACCGTTTGATTGCCAGTCTGAAAAAGATGCGCGACTTAGGAAATACCCTCATCGTAGTGGAACATGACGAAGATACCATGCGTGAGGCGGATTATCTAATTGACGTTGGTCCCGGTGCCGGTGTTTTTGGTGGAGAGATTGTTGCGGCAGGTACGCCTAAACAGGTGGCTCGCAACAGCAAGTCTATCACAGGTCAGTACTTGTCAGGCAAACGTGCCATTCCAGTACCAGAAGAGCGCCGTGTCGGAAATGGTCGTTTTATCGAAGTGATAGGAGCACGTGAGAACAACCTGCAAAATGTCACAGCTCGCTTCCCACTAGGAAAATTTATCGCAGTGACAGGTGTGTCGGGCTCAGGGAAATCGACCTTAATCAACAGTATCCTCAAAAAAGCTATTGCTCAGAAGCTCAACCGCAATTCAGACAAACCTGGTAAATTTAAGACTATTACAGGGATTGAGCATGTAGACCGCTTGATTGACATCGACCAGAGCCCAATCGGACGAACGCCGAGGTCCAACCCAGCTACCTATACGGGGGTTTTTGACGATATACGTGACCTCTTTGCCCAGACAAATGAAGCTAAGATTCGAGGCTACAAGAAGGGTCGTTTCAGTTTCAACGTCAAGGGTGGTCGTTGTGAAGCCTGCTCAGGTGATGGGATTATCAAGATTGAGATGCACTTCTTGCCAGATGTTTATGTAGCTTGTGAAGTCTGCCACGGGACTCGCTACAACAGTGAAACCCTAGAAGTTCACTACAAGGAAAAGAATATCTCGCAGGTCTTGGATATGACTGTCAATGATGCGGTGGAATTCTTCCAACATATTCCTAAAATTCAACGCAAACTTCAGACTATTAAGGATGTGGGACTGGGTTATGTGACCTTGGGACAGCCAGCTACCACCCTTTCTGGGGGAGAAGCCCAGCGTATGAAGTTGGCTAGCGAACTCCACAAACGCTCGACAGGAAAATCCTTCTACATTCTGGATGAGCCGACGACAGGGCTTCATACCGAGGATATCGCTCGCTTGCTTAAGGTTCTCGCTCGCTTTGTAGACGATGGCAATACAGTCCTCGTTATTGAGCACAATCTGGATGTCATTAAGACAGCAGACCATATTATCGACCTGGGTCCTGAGGGCGGTGTCGGTGGTGGAACCATCATCGCAACAGGAACTCCAGAAGAAGTAGCGGCCAATGAAGCCAGCTACACAGGACACTATTTGAAAGGAAAGTTACATCATGAATAAACGCGTACAAGCATTTCTAGCTAAAATGCAAGAAAAAGAACTAGATGGTATCATTATCAATAACCTTAAAAACGTCTATTACTTGACTGGTTTTTGGGGTTCGAACGGAACAGTCTTTATCAGCCGTGACCGTCAGGTTTTGGTGACAGATTCTCGCTATATCATTGCAGCCAAGCAAGAAACCAGTGGTTTTGAGATTGTGGCAGATCGCGATGAATTGGCTGTCATTGCAGGCATTGTCAAGGATATGGGCTTGTCTCGAATCGGTTTTGAAGATGAGATTTCGGTCTCTTATTATCACCGTATGCAGGCAGCCTTTGAAGAGTTAGACTTGCTTCCACAAACTCAGTTTGTTGAAGGCCTTCGTATGATTAAGGATGAAGCGGAGATTGCAGCTATTCGCAAGGCTTGTTCTATCTCAGACCAAGCTTTCCGCGATGCGCTTGACTTTATTAAGCCAGGAAAGACTGAAATTGAGATTGCCAACTTCCTTGACTTCCGCATGCGTGAGTTGGGAGCATCTGGCTTGTCTTTTGACACCATTCTAGCTAGCGGTATCAATTCTTCTAAACCCCATGCCCATCCAATGCACAAACCAGTGGAACTGGGAGAAGCCATTACTATGGACTTCGGTTGCCTTTATGACCACTATGTCAGTGATATGACACGGACTATCTATCTAGGGCATGTTAGCGACGAGCAAGCAGAAATCTACAACACAGTTTTGAAGGCTAACCAAGCTCTGATTGACCAAGCTAAGGCTGGCTTAGGTTTCCGTGACTTTGACAAAATCCCTCGTGATATTATCATCGAGGCAGGTTATGGCGACTACTTTACCCACGGTATCGGACACGGTATTGGACTGGATATTCATGAGGAACCATACTTTAGCCAGACTTCTACAGAAACTATTAAGGCAGGTATGGCCTTGACAGACGAGCCAGGTATTTATATTGAAGGTAAATATGGTGTTCGTATCGAGGATGATATCTTGATTACAGAGACGGGTTGTGAATTGTTGACCCTAGCTCCAAAAGAGTTGATAGTTATTTAAGACTCAAACAACTCAAATGATTGACTTTTAAATTTTAAAGGTTTATACTGAAAGACGAAAACGGTAGGTGAGGCTACCATAGGGATACGGATGACTACCGCAAAGCAGTGGAGACACTACTCGTTGGTCAACAGTCCTGGTCGCGAAGGCCAAGACTAAGCTCATTTCATTGCCCTATGGAGTTAAAGCTTGAACGAAAAAACAGATAACTAGTTTTTTAATCCTGCCATTTTATGGTGGGATTTTCTACTGTTTAAAACAAAGAAAGGAGACAGACGATGCAAATTGACGACCATCCGGAACCGCACATACACAGCCAATCGCTGATTTGTGTCGTTCTGCCCTTATAAAGTGATTGGTCTCTGTGTATGAAACACATCATTCATACAGATAGGAGAAACCAATGAAAACTACAAAAGAAAGATTAGCAACAGCTATTCACACACCTTTAAACGAAACTCTATCTTTTTATAAGACAAGTCTAACAGGCTTGACTGAGGAGCAGGTGGAGAAAAATCGTGACCTATATGGCGAAAATACCATCACAAAGGGTCAAGAAGACAGTATCCTCAAAAAGATTTACGAATCGATTATCAATCCTTTTACCATCATCTTGCTGGTCATCGCCGTGATTTCCTTGGTGACCAATGTCTGGTTGGCAAAACCAGGTCAAGAGGATCCGACGACTTCTATTATCATCGTTGTCCTAGTCCTCATTTCTGGAGGCATTCGATTTATCCAAGAACTTCGCAGTGATAAGGCTGCGACCAATCTTTCAAAAATGATTGTCAACACAGCGACTGTCATTCGTCAAGGAGAAATCCAAGAAGTACCTATCGATGACTTGGTAGTAGGTGACGTGGTTAAATTAAGCGCTGGAGACATGATTCCAGCAGACCTTCTTTTATTTGAGTCGCGCGATTTCTTTGTACAACAGTCTGGCTTGACAGGTGAAAGTGAATCGGTTGAAAAATTGGCCTTGACCAAGGCAACAGTTCAACAATCTGATAGTCTTCTTGAAGCCCAATCCTTGGCTTTTATGGGAACCAATGTCTTATCTGGTAGTGCCAAGGCCGTAGTTTTGGCGGTTGGTGATGATACTATGATGGGGGCAATTGAGCAGACTCTGAACACCTATGACGAGCCTACTTCGTTTGAACGAGAGATGAATAGTATCTCTTGGCTCTTGATTCGCTTGATGTTGGTCATGGTGCCCATCGTTTTCTTGTCCAATGGTTTAACAGATGGCGACTGGTTGGAAGCTGGTGTATTTGCTTTGAGTGTTGGTGTTGGATTAACACCTGAGATGCTCCCTATGATTATTACCGCTAGCCTAGCAAAAGGCTCCATTATCATGGCCAAGGAAAAAGTGGTTATCAAGAAACTCAATGCCATACAGGACTTAGGGGCGATTGATATCTTGTGTACAGATAAGACAGGAACTCTAACCCAAGATGAAATCGTTCTAGAATATCCCTTGGACATCCACGGACGCTTGGATTTGACTGTCTTGAGACGTGCCTATCTCAATTCTTATTTTCAAACGGGCTTGAAAAATTTGATGGACAGAGCCATCATCAAACGGACTGAAAAGGAAGCAAAAGAACACGCCCTCTTGCAAAATCTGGCTCAAACCTTTCAAAAAATAGATGAATTGCCCTTTGATTTCGAACGTAGACGGATGAGTGTCATCGTCAAGGATGAGAACGAAGTTGTTAGTTTGGTAACCAAGGGTGCCCTAGAGGAGATGTTGACGATTTCCAGTTATGCGGAATACCATGGAATGATTACTCCCTTGACAGATGCTATTAGAGAAGAAATTTTAGCAGAAGTCCGACAACTAAATCAACAAGGTTTGCGTGTCTTGGGAGTGGCCTATAAGTCAGGTTTGAGGGAAGGTCATGCCTATACAGTTGATGACGAAGGGGATATGATTCTAACTGGTTATTTAGCCTTCCTAGATCCACCAAAACCATCTGCAGCACCAGCAATTAAGGCTTTGTTAGAACATGGGGTTCAAACAAAGATTTTGACGGGAGACAACGAAAAAGTTACCCAAGCAGTCTGTGAAAAGGTTGGTTTGGATATCAATCAGATGCTGTTGGGATCTGAAATTGATCAGATGAGTGATCAAGAATTGGCCCAAGCCGTAGAGGAGGTAACTGTCTTTGCCAAACTTTCTCCTGACCAAAAAGCACGGATTATTTTGCAATTTAAGGCTAATGGTCATGCTGTCGGCTATATGGGAGATGGAATCAATGATGCCCCTTCTATGAAAGTTGCAGATGTGGGGATTTCTGTTGATACAGCAGTAGATATTGCCAAAGAAACGGCTGATGTTATCCTACTTGATAAGGATCTCATGGTGCTTGAAAAAGGACTGGTTGAAGGGCGTAAGGTCTATGCCAATATGACCAAATATATCAAAATGACAGTGAGTTCTAATTTTGGGAATATCTTATCCCTATTGGTCTCTGGAATCTTTTTACCCTTTTTACCAATGGCACCAGTCCATTTGATTATCCTAAATCTAGTCTATGATTTGTCTTGTATTGCTTTGCCTTTTGACAAGGTGGACAAAGATTTTTTGAGAAATCCGCATACCTGGGAAGCCAAGTCTATCACACGTTTCATGGTTTGGATGGGACCTATCTCTTCTGCCTTTGATATTTTGACCTTTATTTTGCTTTATTTTATCATTGTACCCATGACGACAGGTCAAGCCTATGTCCATGGAGCAGAGTCGGCCGTAGGCTTTATTGTCTTGTTCCAGACAGGCTGGTTTATCGAGTCTATGTGGTCACAGACCATGGTTATTCATATGCTGCGTTCAGCTAAAATTCCCTTTTTACAAAGTCGTCCAGCTTGGCTCGTTCTTGTGACAACCTTATTGGCTGCAGTCTTTGTGACCTTCCTTCCCTACAGTCCACTAGCTAGCCTTCTCCATCTAACTCCTTTAAAACCGATTTATTTCATCTTTTTACTTTTCATCATTATTTTGTATATGATTAGCGTGACAATTGTGAAAAAAATCTATATCAGGAAATATAAAGAATGGCTGTAAATTTCATTTTGTCAAGAAAAAAGTACGAAAATGACGAAAAAAGTCAAAAAAATTTAAAAATAGGTCGCAAGTCGGATGTTTTTTATGGTATAATAGACTAAACTGATAGTAACATGTAGCGAAAGGGGTAGGTACATGATTAAAATTTATACAGTCTCAAGTTGTACTAGCTGTAAAAAAGCAAAAACCTGGCTCAATGCCCACCAGTTAAGTTATAAAGAACAAAACCTTGGTAAAGAAGGAATTACGAGAGAAGAATTACTGGATATTCTAACCAAAACAGATAATGGAATAGCCAGCATTGTTTCATCTAAAAATCGCTATGCCAAAGCCCTTGGAGTGGATATTGAAGATTTGAGTGTCAACGAAGTCCTCAATCTGATTATGGAAACACCGAGAATTTTAAAGAGCCCAATTCTTGTAGATGAAAAACGCCTGCAAGTTGGCTACAAGGAAGACGATATTCGTGCCTTCCTACCACGCTCTGTCCGTAATGTAGAAAATGCAGAAGCACGTTTGCGTGCAGCTCTATAAACATCAAGGCTGGGAGCAATTCCCAGTCTTATTCTATTTTATACTCTTCAAAAATCTCTTCAAACCGTGTCAATGTCGCCTTGCCGTACTCAAGTACAGCCTGCGGCTAGTTTCCTAGTTTGCTCTTTGATTTTCATTGAGTATTAATCTCAAAAAGAAAGAAGAAAGAAATGAAAAAAATAGTTCTTGTTAGTCTAGCTTTCCTTTTTGTCCTGGTTGGTTGCGGACAGAAAAAAGAAACTGGACCAGCTACAAAAACAGAAAAGGATACGCTTCAGTCGGCATTGCCAGTTATTGAAAATGCTGAGAAGAATACAGTTGTAACCAAGACTTTGGTTTTGCCAAAATCAGATGATGGTAGCCAGCAAACCCAAACCATTACTTATAAAGACAAGACTTTTTTGAGCTTAACGATTCAACAAAAACGTCCAGTTTCAGATGAGTTGAAGACCTATATTGATCAACATGGTGTGGAAGAAACTCAAAAAGCTCTCCTTGAGGCGGAGGAGAAGGATGAGTCTATCATTGAAGCTCGTAAATTGGCAGGCTTTAAGCTTGAAACTAAACTATTGAGTGCAACAGAACTTCAAACAACGACTAGTTTTGATTTTCAAGTTCTGGATGTCAAGAAGGCTTCTCAGTTAGAATATCTAAAGAACATTGGCTTAGAAAATCTTTTGAAGAATGAACCAAGCAAATATATTTCAGATAGATTGGCAAATGGCGCGACAGAACAGTAGAAAATCCAAATAAATAGACTGCCTGAATTGTAGAAGGTAAGGAATTATGCTATAATGGTACTATTCTAAGGAAAGAGGGTGTTAGAATGGGATTTACTGAAGAAACAGTACGTTTTAAATTGGACGATTCCAATAAAAAAGAAATTAGCGAAACTTTGACTGATGTCTATGCTTCGTTGAACGATAAGGGCTACAACCCAATTAACCAAATCGTAGGTTACGTATTGAGTGGAGACCCTGCCTACGTTCCTCGTTATAATAATGCACGAAATCAAATCCGTAAGTATGAGCGTGATGAAATCGTTGAGGAATTGGTCCGCTACTACCTTAAAGGACAAGGAGTCGATCTATAACCTATGAGAATTATGGGATTGGACGTCGGTTCAAAAACGGTAGGGGTGGCCATTAGTGATCCGCTTGGTTTTACAGCTCAAGGACTTGAAATCATCCAGATCAATGAGGAGCAAGGCCAATTTGGTTTTGACCGCGTTAAGGAGTTGGTTGATGCTTACAAGGTGGAACGATTTGTAGTGGGCTTGCCTAAAAACATGAACAATACAAGTGGACCGCGCGTGGAAGCTAGTCAAGCATACGGAGCAAAGCTAGAAGAGCTTTTTGGTTTACCAGTAGACTATCAAGATGAACGCTTGACAACAGTTGCCGCTGAACGCATGTTGATTGAACAAGCAGATATCAGTCGTAATAAGCGCAAGAAAGTCATTGATAAGTTAGCAGCTCAGCTGATTTTACAAAATTATTTAGATAGAAAATTTTAATATAAAGGAGAGGCTATGTCACACGATCATAACCACGACCACGAAGAACGTGAACTAATCACACTAGTAGATGAGCAAGGAAATGAAACCTTGTTTGAAATCCTTTTGACGATTGATGGAAAAGAAGAATTTGGTAAAAACTATGTTCTCCTAGTGCCAGTTAACGCAGAAGAAGACGAAGACGGACAAGTTGAAATCCAAGCTTACTCATTCATCGAAAATGAAGATGGAACAGAAGGCGAATTGCAACCAATCCCAGAAGACTCAGAAGACGAATGGAACATGATTGAAGAAGTCTTCAACAGCTTTATGGAGGAGTAAAAATATCCAGTGGATGTTTTTAGCCCAGTTCCTTTAAATAAGAGAGAACTGGTAAGTCCAGTGGACGTTTTTAGCCTTACGCTAAAAATAAGACCGTAAGTAAGTCCAGTGGATATTTTTACCCCAGTTCCTTTGAATAAGAGAGAACTTGTAAGTCTGGGAGACTGTATCACCCCAACTCCTGAAAATTAGAAGAGTTGGAATGTTCAGTGGACGTTTTTAGCCCTGCGCCAGAAATTAGAAACGCAGGCATATCCAGTGGATGTTTTTAGCCCAGCTCTTTGAAATAAAAAAGAGCTGGTAAGTTCGGAGGCGTTTTTAGCTTAAGTTAACATTCATAGTAGCTAGTTATTAGCTAACCAGGTAAGAGGTCGGGACGAAAATCCTGGCCTTGTTTTTTGTTATCTACGGAATTTTGCTAGATAATTGATTGAACCTTTAATTAAGGAGATATATATGTTTGAAGTAGAAGAATGGCTTCACAGTCGGATTGGTTTGAATTTTCGATCAGGTTTGGGGCGAATGCAACAAGCGGTGGATTTGTTAGGAAATCCCGAAAAGTTTTACCCTATTATCCACGTCACTGGGACTAATGGGAAAGGATCTACCATTGCTTTTATGAGGGAGTTATTTATGGGGCATGGCAAAAAAGTTGCGACCTTTACCTCCCCTCATATCGTCTCCATCAATGACCGAATCTGCATTAACGGGCAACCAATAGCTGATGCAGACTTCATCCGTTTGGCTAATCAGGTCAAGGAGATGGAGAAAACGCTTCTGCAAACCCATGATCAGTTGTCCTTTTTTGAATTGCTGACCTTGATTGCTTTCCTCTATTTTAGAGAGCAAGCGGTGGATTTGGTTTTACTAGAAGTGGGAATTGGTGGCTTGCTTGATACGACCAATGTGGTAACTGGAGAGATTGCTGTCATCAGCTCCATCGGACTTGACCATCAGGAGACTCTGGGTGACAGTATAGCAGCAATTGCAGAGCAGAAAGCTGGTATTTTTAAGGCTGGTAAAAAGGCAGTGATTGCGAAATTGCCTTCAGAAGCTAGGCTTGTATGTCAGAAAAAAGCCGAATCTTTAGCTGTTGACCTTTATCAGGCAGGCCAAGATTTTTCAATGCTGAATGGCAATTTTTCAAGCTCTTTACTAAATCTTTCGCAGTTGAAAATAAGCTTGGAAGGGGGCTATCAGCAGGAAAATGCGGCCTTGGCGTTGCAAACTTTTCTTCTTTTTATGAGGGAAGGAAACTCAACTGTTGATGAGCAGGCTGTAAGAAAGGCATTAGAACAGACCCATTGGGCTGGTCGTTTAGAGCGTATTCGTCCTCAGATTTATTTGGATGGTGCTCATAACCTCCCTGCCTTGGCTCGCTTGGTTGAGTTTATCAAAGAAAAAGAGCAGGAAGGTTATCGACCTCAAATCCTCTTTGGAGCCTTGAAACGTAAGGATTATCAAGGGATGTTGGGGTATCTGACTGAAAATTTACCTCAGGTGGAACTCAAGGTGACCGGCTTTGACTATCAAGGGTCTCTGGACGAAAGGGATGTGACTGGTTACGATGTCATTCCTTCTTACCGCGAATTTATCAGCAATTTTGAAGAAAGAGCCGACGCGCAGGACTTATTGTTCATTACAGGGTCTCTCTATTTTATCTCAGAAGTACGGAGCCACCTACTGGGGCATGAGCAGATAAATTGACCTCCTTTTTTGAACTTGTTATACTAGTGGAACTACGAATTATAAGGAAAATTTTCTATAAATTGGTAGAAGAAAGGAAATTCATCATGAAATTAAAAACATTCACACTTTCTCTTGCTTCTTTAGCAAGTCTTAGTCTCTTAGTAGCTTGTTCACAGAGAGCTCAACAAGTTCAACAACCAGTAGCTCAATCGCAAACTCAACAAACTCAGCAATCACAAGCAGTTGCGTCATCGTCTACAGAAAATAGCAACCAGGCAGCAACAAGTTCTTCACAAAATACAGTTACAGCTCAACCAACTAATATTGATGGAACTTATACTGGTCAGGACGAAGGAGACCGTATCACTTTGGTAGTGACTGGAACAACTGGTACCTGGACACAGGTAGAAACTGACGGGGAACAAGAAATCAAGCAGGTCAGCTTCGATCCAGCCAATCAACGCATGATTATTGGGGATGATGCCAAGATTTATACAATCAATGGCAACCAGATGATTATCGACGACATGGATAGAGAAGCTTCTGATCGCGTCGTTTTATCAAAATAGATTAGAAGGAGACTGGATTCGTCGGTCTCTTTTACTTTTACTTAGAAAATGATGATAAATACTTGCCTTCTACTGAATACCTGCGTTATACTAATATCAATTACCTATTTTTAGCATTCATACTCTTCAAAAATCTCTTCAAACTACGTCAGCTTCTATCTGCAACCTCAAAACAATGTTTTGAGCAACCTACGGCTAGCTTCCTAGTTTGCTCTTTGATTTTCATTGAGTATCAAACTATCAAGGAGGGGATATGAAATATAGAAAATTTCAATTATTAATGTCCAAGTATGGCTTTAGTCTTTCAATTATGCTACTTGAACTTTGTCTTGTTTTTGGTCTCTTTCTTTATTTAGGGCGGATGGCCCCTATTCTTTGGGTGATTGTCTTAATCTTTATGAGTATGGCGACTATTGTCGCAATTGTCAATCGTTCTATGGCCCCTGAAAGCAAGGTAATGTGGTTAGTGGTAACTTTTGTTCCTATCATTGGCCCCCTGCTCTATCTGATGTTTGGTGAAAGGCGATTGTCCAAAAAAGAAATCAAGCAGTTGGACAAACTTGGTTCCATGCATTTTCGGGAGGATAACAGTAAAGCGCTTCGACAGAAATTGAAGGAAGATGATAAGGCGGCTTACGGAGTGATCAAATCTTTGTTGAGTATGGATAGTAATGCCGATGTCTATGATCGAACCGACTCACAATTCTTTTCTTCAGGTGAAAGAATGTGGCAACATATGTTAGAAGACCTCAAGAAAGCAGAAAAGTTTATCTTTCTAGAGTACTATATTGTCGAAGAAGGTCTAATGTGGAATAGCATACTAGATATACTAGAGCAAAAGGCAGCTCAGGGTGTAGAGGTCAAGATGCTCTATGATGATATCGGCTGTATGGCGACTTTGCCTGGAGACTATACCATTCAGCTTCGTAGTCGAGGAATTGAAGCCCATAAATTTAACAAGGTGATTCCTCGTCTGACGGTGGCTTACAACAATCGGGACCATCGTAAAATCCTTGTCATAGATGGTCAGGTAGCCTATACAGGAGGTATTAACTTAGCTGATGAGTACATCAACCATGTAGAACGTTTTGGCTACTGGAAGGACAGTGGGATTCGCTTAGATGGCCCTGGTGTCAAGGCTCTAACCCGTCTCTTTTTGATGACTTGGTACATCAATCGTGGGGAAATCAGCGATTTTGACCAGTATCACTTGGAAAATCAGCCTTGTTCTGGCCAAGGGCTCTGCATTCCTTACGGTAGTGGACCCAAGCCCATCTTCCGTACCCAGGTAGGGAAAAAAGTCTATCAAAGTTTGATTAATCAGGCTACTGATTCAGTCTATATCACAACACCCTATTTGATTATTGACTATGACTTAACAGAGAGTATTAAAAATGCGGCCATGAGGGGTGTTGATGTCCGCATTGTAACACCTTTCATTCCAGATAAAAAATTAATCCAACTCATCACAAGAGGAGCCTATTCGGATTTGTTATCGGTAGGAGTAAGAATTTTTGAGTATAGTCCAGGCTTCATTCACAGTAAACAAATCTTAGTGGATAAGGACTTTGCTGCAGTTGGAACCATTAACTTAGATTACAGAAGTTTACTTCACCACTATGAAAATGCAGTTTTGCTATATAAAACAGAATCAATCACTGAGATTCAAAAAGATTTTGAGGAGATTTTTTCAGTATCGCAAGAAATTTTTGCTCATACGATAAAAAATAGCTGGTACCAAAAATTGATTAAGGAAATTGCCCAGTTATTTGCCCCTATCTTATAAGAAATCTAGGACTGAGGACACAAACCAGTCCTATTTTTCTTGTCTTTTACGAATAAGAAGATATAGGGGGAAGGATGCTAACTCAGAAAGAATTGAACTATATCACGACATTTAAACAGACACATTTACACCGATTTCGGGAAATTGAAACCTTTGTGAAACTATGTAAAAAATCACTCAAACAGCCATCGCAAGCTGACAATTCTAGGTCTTTTTGATATACTAAGACAGATAAATTGAATAGGAGAAACGACATGGCTGTATATGGCAGAATCGAAGAAGTATCCGAAACGATACAGAGTAATGAAATTGAAAATAGATTAGATAGGAATCTTGAATCTCATGTAGAAAAAGAAGAGCAGGTAGCTTTCCCGTTTTTCAGACTCATCATTGGAAGTACGATTGCGACAATTTTTTCTGTGGGACTTCCTTTACTTTTAGATATGGTAAGTCCTTCTCAGGCGCAGGATTTGTATATAGGGTGGGCTTTGCATCAGGGAGGACAGCTATACAGTAGTTATTATGCTGGTCAAGGTCTTCTTTATTATTTACTACTTTACATTACCCAAGGAGGCATCCTTTTTGCCTTAGTAGAATGGCTAGCCCTCTTAGGAGGGGGTTATTTCCTTTTTTCTGCAACTGACTATCTGACGGGACAAAGGAATCAAGCTAAGCAACTTCTAACGATATTTTATATTTTGGTATCTAGTATTGGTTTTGGAGGAGGCTATGCTACTATTTTAGCTCTGCCATTCCTGTTTGCAGGCTTTTCTTTAGTAGCACGCTATCTGTCAAATCCTAATAATGACAAGGGATTTCTACGTCTGGGGATTCTCTTGGCCTTAGCATTTTTTATAGAGCCCCTTACAAGTCTTCTTTTTACTGCAGTAGTAACAATTGGTTTATTTGTTTTTAATGTTGGACATGGACGCTTTATACATGGAATTTATCAATTTTTTGCAGCAGCACTTGGCTTTTCTCTCATCTTTTACCCAGTAGGATACTATGTTCTTGCTTCAGGTGGTTTTGGAGAAGCTCTAGGAAGTCTTTTATATCCGGTTGATTCCCTTCAGATTTTTACCAATCCTCAACTGATAGATCATCTTTTATTCTATGGTTTGTTGACCTTTGGCTTAGGTGCTCTCGTCCTTGTTTTTCTGGGCTTATTCCAATCGAAGGTATCAAAATTGTATGTTGTTTCAGTGCCAGCTAGCTTTGTTTTCTTATTTGCACTAGTCTTGCTGATTTTTTCTCAAGAACCTCCTCACGGTTCGCGTTTGATTCTAATTCTTCCATTTTTACTCCTTCTTTTGATGACCAGTATTCGTGGGAAACATTCAGCTAGAGGAGCTCGTCGTCGGAGAAGAGAAGAAATTCCTACTTTATGGAAAAAATTTATGAGGGGGAACCTTTACTTACCGATTTTAGTGGTGGTTTACCTGATTGCAATTCCTTTTGTAGCTCGTTTTGTCTTACATCCAGCTTCATATAGTGAACAACATCAGGTAGTAGATAGAATCAAACAAGAGACGAGCGAGGGAGACCAAATCTATATCTGGGATTCCTATGTTCAGATCTATAAAGAAAGCCAGCGTTTGCCTGGATCTATGTTCCCATCGCCTCTTCTCTACACGAATACAGAAGAGAATAAAACTAGTTTGATTAATGATTTGAAAGAAAATCAACCTAAGTTGATTGTGGTGAACGACAAGGTGGCGCTCTGGTCAGAGGCGGAAACACTCTTGAAAGAAAATTACCAACAAGTAAAGACTGATTACTCAGAATTCAAACTATATAAATTAAAATAACAAAATCAATATCTTGTGTATTTTTAAAAATTTTAGGATTTTTAACACAAGATATTGATTTTTCTTTTTAGAGTGGTATAATACTTTTTAGAAAGAACATTTTAGAAAAGAGCATGCATATGATTGCACTAGAAGAAAAAATTACAATTTTGCCAACTCTCTTCGTCGAGAAACGAGATGGGAGACGTGTTGTATTTGATGTGGACAAGATTGACAAGGCTCTCCACAAGGCGGCTGACAAGGTTATGGATGTGACACCCTTGGTTGAAAAGCGCCTCAATGCTCTGACTGAGCGAATTGTCACAGAAATTCATAGTCGCTTTCCAAAGGGAGTTAAGATTTACGAAATTCAAAATATCGTAGAACATGAATTGCTTGAAGCCAAAGAATATGCGCTGGCTGAGGAGTATATCACTTATCGGACACAAAGGGATTTTGAGCGCTCAAAAGCGACAGATATCAACTTTAGTATCCATAAACTTCTCAATAAAGATCAAGCGGTCGTCAATGAAAATGCCAATAAAGACAGCGATGTCTTTAATACCCAGCGTGATTTGACAGCAGGGATTGTTGGGAAATCAATCGGACTACAAATGCTTCCTAAGCACGTAGCCAATGCCCACCAAAAGGGGGATATCCACTATCACGATTTGGACTACAGTCCCTATACCCCTATGACCAACTGCTGTTTGATTGATTTTAAGGGGATGTTGGAAAATGGTTTTAAGATTGGGAATGCAGAGGTAGAAAGTCCCAAGTCTATCCAGACTGCGACAGCTCAGATTTCCCAAATCATCGCCAACGTTGCTTCTAGCCAGTACGGGGGATGTTCAGCTGACCGTATCGATGAAGTCTTGGCGCCTTATGCAGAGAAGAATTATCAAAAACACCTTAAGGAAGCGGAAGAGTGGGTCTTACCTGACAAACGGGAAGATTACGCTTGGAAGAAAACGCAAAAAGACATCTACGATGCCATGCAATCTCTCGAGTATGAAATCAATACTCTCTTCACTTCAAATGGTCAAACACCTTTTACTTCACTAGGTTTTGGTCTAGGAACTAGTCGTTTTGAGCGGGAAATTCAAAAAGCTATCTTGACCATTCGGATCAAGGGGCTTGGTTCAGAACACCGCACAGCCATCTTCCCTAAACTCATCTTTACGCTTAAAAGAGGACTCAACCTAGAGGAAGGTTCACCTAACTATGACATCAAACAATTGGCCCTTGAGTGTGCAACCAAGCGGATGTACCCAGATGTCTTGTCCTATGATAAGATTATCGAACTGACTGGTTCCTTCAAGGTACCTATGGGTTGTCGCTCTTTCCTCCAAGGATGGAAGGATGAGAATGGCATAGAAGTCAATTCAGGTCGGATGAATCTAGGTGTTGTGACGGTCAACCTTCCTCGCATTGCCCTCGAGTCTGAGGGCGACATGAATAAGTTCTGGGAAATCTTCAACGAGCGGATGAATATCGCAGAAGATGCTCTGGTTTACCGTGTCGAACGTACTAAAGAGGCGACACCAGCAAATGCTCCTATCCTCTATCAATACGGTGCTTTTGGACATCGTCTAAGTAAAGAAGAAAGTGTTGACCAGCTCTTCAAGAATCGCCGTGCGACAGTTTCGCTGGGTTACATCGGTTTGTACGAAGTGGCGACAGTTTTCTTTGGTAATAGCTGGGAACACAATCCAGAAGCCAAGGAATTCACTCTGGATATCATTCGTGATATGAAACGCCGGGTGGAAGAGTGGTCAGACCAATATGGCTATCATTTCTCTATCTACTCAACACCGTCTGAAAGTTTGACAGATCGTTTCTGCCGACTAGATACAGACAAGTTTGGCTCTATTCCTGATATCACAGACAAGGAATACTACACCAATTCTTTCCACTACGATGTTCGTAAAAATCCAACACCGTTTGAAAAATTAGACTTTG
>CAUTUU010000018.1:0-31201 GCA_963541545.1 uncultured bacterium
CATGTAGGCAAATCATTCCCTCTTGATCCCAATCCGATAGCTCCCATAAATGAAGATAGTATTCCTTTCTACACTTGTATACAATTCCTTGGACTTCTTCATACAATTTTTTAAGCATAAGCTTCCCCCTCTCTAGATACAGTCTAACAAATTCAGAAACACTTTTCTCCCATTTCACCCATTCTGCACCCTTTACCTCCTCAACTGCACAAAAAAGAGAGGCAGTGCCTCTCTTTGGGTTATTTTTCGTCATTCATTTTTGACTTTACTTCATCATAAGATAGTGCATGAGATTCCTCTTCTACTGTTTCAGGCATCTTTCCTGTTTCGTAAAGAGATTTAATTTGTGTACTATCCAATGTTTCGTATTTCAATAGTGCTTCTGCAATCAACTTGTGAGTTTCACGATTTGACTGAATAATTTCAGCAGCTTTATTTCGTGCTTCATTTAATAATGAACGAACCTCTTCGTCAATTTCGTAAGCTGTTTGTTCTGAAATTGATTTTTGAGGACTTTGTGCACCAAACATGGCATGATTTCCTTCATATTGAACTGGACCAAGTTTTTCACTCATCCCGTACTCTGTAACCATTGCACGCGCCATTTGTGTCGCTTGTTCAAAGTCGTTTGAAGCTCCTGTAGTTTGGACATTAAAGATAATTTCTTCAGCTACACGTCCACCCATTAAGCCAGCCAATTGCTCTTTCATATCTTCTTTAGATAGAAGCATTTGATCTTCCTTAGGAAGTGCAATCATGTAACCACCTGCACGACCTCTTGGTACAATTGTAACCTTATGAACAACACGGGCATTCGATAAGACTAGGCCAACAATGGTATGTCCAGCCTCATGGTAGGCAACCAATTCACGTTCTTTTTGTGAAACTGTCTTATCTTTCTTAGAAGGACCAGCAATAACTCTGTCTTCTGCTTCATCAATATCTGAAGCATCAATTATCGATTTATTGCGACGAGCAGCAACTAGAGCAGCTTCATTCAAGACATTCTCTAAATCTGCTCCAACAAAACCTGGGGTTTGTTGGGCCACTAATTTCAAATCAACATCGTCTGCCAAAGGTTTATTTTTAGCGTGAACTTTCAAGATTGCTTCGCGACCCTTAACATCAGGACGGCCAACCAATACTTTTCTATCAAAACGTCCTGGACGTAAAAGGGCAGGATCAAGTACATCTGAACGGTTTGTAGCAGCGATGACGATAATTCCTTCATTTCCCTCAAAACCATCCATCTCAATCAAGAGTTGGTTCAATGTTTGCTCACGTTCATCATTACCTCCGCCGAGACCGACTCCACGTTGACGGCCAACAGCATCAATTTCATCGATAAAGATGATAGCTGGTGCTGCTTTTTTAGCATCTTCAAAAAGAGAACGAACACGACTAGCTCCAACTCCGACAAACATTTCTACAAAGTCAGAACCTGAGATACTAAAGAATGGAACACCTGCTTCTCCGGCGACTGCCTTAGCAAGTAACGTCTTACCTGTTCCCGGAGGTCCCTCCAAAAGAACACCTGCTGGAATACGGGCTCCAAGTTTTGTAAATCGTTTTGGATCTTTTAAGAATTCAACAACTTCAACTAGTTCTTGTTTTTCTTCCTCAGCTCCAGCAACATCTGAAAATCTTACTTTAATATCTTCTTTATTTGCAGCTTTGGCCTTACTACGTCCAAAACTCATCGGGTTACGGCTATTATTTCCTCCCATATTTCCCATCATAGAGAATAGGAAGAAGAAAAGAATACCGAATGGCACAATGGATACAAGAATATTAATCCACATACCACTTGAACTTTCATGCTTAACAGTTACTTCCGCTTTATGGTCAGAAGCAAGTTTTTGCAATTCGGATACTGTAGTATCTGAAGGAAGAATAATACTTGAAAATTTCTCTACTGTTGTAGCAGAAGGAGAAAAGAACTGAATTCCTGTTTCTTCTTTACTTGTTTTAGGATTTTTATAGACACCCGAAACTTCGATAACACTACCATTTGGTTGGTAAGTTAATTCTTTTACATTGTCATCGGTAATTTCTTTTACCAATTCTGTATAATTAATTTGCTCACTTTTTCCTGTAACACTACCTGTACTAAAATACTGATAACCTGTAACTAGGAGAAAAATAAGTAATAACCATAGAAAAGGATTTTTAATTAAACCATTATTTTGTTTTTTCATTAAAAATTGTTCTTTCTAATTTGAATACACTTCTTCTTTCAATACTCCAACATAAGGAAGGTTACGATAATTTTCTTTATAGTCTAAACCATAACCGACTACAAACTCATTTGGGATAGTAAAGCAGGTATAGTCTGCCTCAATTTCTACAACACGTCCCTCTGGTTTATCCAATAAGGTTGCAATGTTAACAGAAGCTGCATCTCTTGCAATAAACATATCTCGTAAATTCTTCAAAGTTTGACCTGTATCAATGATATCTTCTACAAATAGAACATGTCTTCCTTTGATATCTTGAGTCACATCTTGCTTGATATTGATAACACCGCTACTTGCTGTTCCACCATGGTAGCTCGAAACCATCATGAAGTCCATTTCAATATGTGTGTCAATATGTCTGACTAATTCAGCCATAAAAGGAATAGATCCTTTTAAAATCCCGACTAAGATTGGATTTTTTCCTGCATAGTCTTTAGTGAGTTGAGCACCTAATTTTTTAGCAGCTTCTGTAATTTCATCGTGTGAAACGAGGATTTTTTTAATATCGTTTTCTAACATTTTTTTACCTATCTATTTTTTCTATATAAAGTACAGTGTTCATTATATCATTTTTCGTGTTTTTACTCAAATTACTGGTCGCAATTCCCAAAATTGAGACAATTTCACCAAATTGCTCAATAATCAGAGCAGATTTTCTCTTTTCCATAGGGATTTTCAAATCAATAAATAGACGTCTGAGTTTTTTTCTATGCCCATTTTGAATCAAAACATCTCCTGTTTTTCGATGACGAATGTGTATAGATGTTTCGCGTGAAACAGGTATTTGTTGAATTGATTCACCTTCTAAAGGAAGTCCAAAGGAAAATGTGTATCCTTGATAAGATACCTGATTTTGATAGTGTAACACAAGTTCATCTTCCTTTTCATCAGCCTGCGGACTGATTTTACAAATCTGGAACTTTTGGTACTCTTTTATCAATTCATAGCCATTTTTAAGCGGATGACGATACTGGCTTTTAGTTTTTAAAATCTTTCGAACTTCATCAAACTGAGCTTTTGTAAGATTCAAGTCTGGAAAACGATTCAGATAAGTTTGGAGTAAAACTCTTTGTGTTGACTCAGAATAAGAAAATAACTTCTGTAAATTTTCCACATCAATATTCTTTGATAATTCAGCTATAGCTAGGTCATAATCTAAAATTTCATTTCCGATACTTAAGATTGCATCTCTAAATCTAGGATTTTCTTTTTCTAATTCTGGTAAATAAGAATTTCGAATACGATTGCGAAAATAATGATTTTCCTTATTTGATGTATCTTCAAAGTGAAAAATGGGTGGAAAGTCTTTTTTCTGAAAATGCAAGAAGGGTCGAATGATTTCTATCTCTCCGACTACTTGCTTCTCCTTAATTCCTGATAGATAGCGCAAACGAGTACCTCGAATCAACCGCATCAAAATCGTTTCCATCTGGTCATCAGCATGGTGGGCGGTAACTAAGGCAGTCGCACCTGTCTTTTTCATGACCTCTTGAAAAAAATCATAACGAAAATTTCGAGCACGCGCTTCTGAAAAATCTCCTGAAAAATTGCTGATATAAATAGGAAGCTCTGCTTCAACAGCTAACTTCCTTAATTCCTTTTCTTCCCAATCTGATTCAATTCTCTGCTTATGATTCACATGAGCTAAAATCAATTCAATTTCTAACTCTTTTTGATAAGTAGACAATACCTTAAATAGAAACATAGAATCTAATCCACCAGAAAGAGCTAGCACCACCTTAGCATGCTTTTTGAAATATCCCTTCTTGAGAAAATGATTTAAAAAATCTTGTTCCCTCATTTTAGAACCTCATAAACATCCTTAGCTATCTGAGAAATCGTATCATAATCGGAATTTTTAGTGAAAATAGAAAGAACAAATGGAGAATCTGCATAGACAACACCCGTATCATGCTCAAATTCGTCCGCATCCCCAATTTTATGAGCCACCTTCACAGCAACACCTTTGGCAATTCGCTCATTATCAAAATCTGTTTTAGTCAAAGACTCCAATACAAAACCATTTTGATTATAAATAGCTTCCATGACTTTCCCAGCCATTTTAGAAGAAATCAATTTTTCTTTTGGATCCCAATCATCTCCCATAATAGCAGACATCTTGGATTTAAATGTTGCATCAGATTGGTTTGAAAGGTAATATCCCAATATGTTATGAGCTACATTATCAGATTCTTTAGATACTTTCGTTATTAAGTCCTTGAGAGAATACTCTTTATTATCCTCTTTTTTAGGGAGGCTACCACTTCCCTCTGGTTTATAAGAACCCGGAAAATCATTGACTGCAGATACGTATTTTACAGTCGTATCTAACTGATAAAGACCCTCATTTATTTTTTCTTGCGCATAATAAAGATAAGGGAGTTTTAAAACACTAGCCGCATACATCTTTTCATCTTGATTAATACCAGTTTCTTTTCCAGTAGTCAGTTGCTTAACATAAATAGAGAAAGAATCTTTTTGATATTTTTCAGATAACATTTCTTGGACTTTACCCATCCGATTATCTTCTTCAGAAGTTGATTCCTTATCTACCCATCCAGCCTGATCAATATGTAGAAATTCTTTTCCTTCTACAAACATGGTCTTATCTATTGACACCTGAGAATAAGCTGATAAGGATGATTTTACCTCTTTTAAATCATAAGGACTGTTATACAGTTTAAAATCATATTCTAACCATACTTTTTTTATTGTAGAAGTTACCTCTGACTGATCGTATAAAAAACGTTTGTCTGCAGCTATAAATTGATGGTTGGATAACTTAAATACTGGAATTCCTTGTTTATTTAAGCTCCACTCAGTTATTTGGAAACTTGTTTTTGGAGTTAACTTTCCAGATTCAACAACTAAATCTTCATTCGCATAGACAGGAACCTCTCCATAAACCATAGGAAAACTTAGCTTTTCTCTAAAATAAATACCAAAGTCAGATTGTGAAAGGTAATAAATTTCTTTCGAAGTATAGACGACTTCTTTTTCTGTGCTAACGACTTTTGAAATGGTCAAAAAACTTGGTAGCAACAAAATAATTAAGAACTTACGCATTCTTCCTTTCCTTTTCTTCTTGTAAACGCAATAGTTGATTTTTATCAGCTAGCTCTTCCAGCTTTTCATCCGATAGACTCAAAAATTGCTCAATTACATCTAATAAATTTTCCATTTTATCACCTTGGAAGCAAGTCAGGAATCGTATAAACAGCTTCCCGATTCTTAGAATAATAATATTTTGCACGCATGTATTTAGCAGCGTAATCTTCATCTTTCAACTTTGTTGCAAAAGCTGTCTCTTTCTCCTTTTCCTCACTCAAGGTTTGATACTGAGTTTTTAAATCTACTAATTGCTGACGTCTCTGAAGTAATTGGTTATAGCTTTGAGCAAGATTATAAGTTGGTAAAATGAACAACAAAATCATTAAAATCAGAACCCAACCCATGAAACGATTCCGTTTTTGTCGTTCCTTCATCAGATAGCGACGACGTTGGTGCTCATTTTGAATAAAAGAATTATTCAATTGTACAATATTCTTAGACATTTTCTTCTACCCGTGTTTCACTGATAATTTCATACATGCCCGCTGCATCTTCTTTTTTTGTGCTATCTTTCATCTCCAGTACTTTTACAAGTAGCAACTTATTGCCAAAACGAATTTCAACTTGGTCATCAACTTTCAAATCTGTTGAACTTTTAGCCAAAATTCCATTTACTTTAATTCTGCCTTTATCTGCCACTTCTTTTGCGACTGTACGACGCTTGATAATTCGTGATACTTTTAAATATTTGTCTAATCTCATCTTTATTACCTCAAATTATTATTGTACCATTTTTATCTATTTTATAGAAGAAAAATGTTATAGGGAATTACCGTCTTTCAACTCTTTTATCTCTAATAAACTTTCTCCAAAAATGAGCAAACCTTCTAAAATTTCATAGTCCTTCTTGTTTCGAACGTCGAATACGACTTCCATTAATCCTTTATTCTCAGCTATGGCTGCTTTTAAGTTCGTTGCGGATAAAGCTTTAAAATAATCTTGAGCCAAGAACAGTCGCTGAGTGACTTTTTCAAATTGAACTGTAATCTTGTTCTCTTTTCTTTCCACACGTTGAACAAATACCTTATCAAGATAAGACTTAACCAAACCAATCTCTAAAAGATAGGCTACCACATCTGGGTATTCTCCAAAGCGGTCCATCAGCTCTTCTTGTAACTCTTCATAATTGACACGGTTGTCAATTTGACGAATTTTTTTATAAATTTCAATCTTATGTCGTTGGTCTGAAATATAAGTATCAGGAAGATAAGCATCAATTTGTAAAATCAACTCAGCATTCCCTTGGGTTCTTGTATTAGAATTACCGTTTCGTTTAGCAATGGCTTCCTCTAGTAACTGCGAATACAATTCAAAACCAACAGAATCAATGAAACCAGACTGGGATTTTCCTAAGAGATTTCCTGCTCCACGAATCGAAAGATCTCGCATCGCAATCTTAAATCCTGAGCCCAGTTCTGTAAATCCTTTGATTGCTTCTAATCTCTTCTCAGAGACTTCACTGATTGATTTTTCTGGACGATACATGAGATAAGCATAAGCAATCCGATTACTACGACCAACTCTTCCTCTTAACTGATACAAGGTTGACAAGCCCATATGGTCTGCATTTTCAATAAATAAAGTATTGGCATTTGGAATGTCCACCCCTGTCTCAATAATGGTAGTTGTCACCAAGATATCGTATTGTCCCTCAATAAAGTCTAATAGAGTATTTTCCAACTGGATTTCACTCATGCGACCATGAACATAACCAATCGAAGCCTCTGGAATTAACTCCTGTAATTCTGAAACCTTCTGATCAATTGTGTCAACTTTGTTGTAAAGATAGTAAACTTGACCTCCACGCTCCATTTCACGCAAGACCGCATCACGAATAACACTATCATTCTTTTCTAAAACATAGGTCTGAACAGGATAGCGATTAGTTGGAGGAGTTTCAATAACAGATAAATCTCTGATTCCCAGCATAGACATATGAAGCGTACGAGGAATTGGCGTTGCTGTCAAGGTTAGGACATCCACTTGTTTTTTCAATTCTTTCAAGGTTTCCTTATGCTTGACACCAAATCGTTGTTCCTCATCAATAATCATCAAGCCCAAATCAGCAAACACAACATCTTTTGACAAAACACGATGTGTTCCAATTAAAATATCAACTTGACCCTTTTTCAATTTTTCAAGTGTTTCAGTCTGCTCTTTTTTACTTCTAAAGCGACTCAACACATCAATATTAACAGCAAAATTTTGGAACCGTTCCTTAAAATTCGTATAGTGCTGTTGCGCTAAAACCGTCGTCGGAACTAGAACGACAACTTGTTTGTGATCATTGACAGCCTTAAAGGCTGCACGCATTGCAACTTCAGTCTTTCCAAAACCAACATCCCCAACTAAAAGTCGATCCATGGGATGAGAATTCTGCATATCTCTCTTGATTTCCTCAATACTACGAAGTTGATCATCCGTTTCAACATAAGGGAAGGCATCATCAAAAGCATGTTGATCTTCATCATCAGCTGAGAAAGCAAATCCCTTCAACTGACTACGCTCAGAATAGAGTTTGATTAAATCGTCTGCTATATCCTCTACCTGATTCTTAACTTTTTGCTTGGCTTTTTTAAAATGACCGTCATTTAATTTATTGAGTTTTGGGGCTTTCCCATCACTTGAAACATATTTAGACAGTAGATGAATCTGTTCTACTGGGATAGAAATTTGATCACCATTTTGATATTGAACACTGACATAATCTCGGTGAAGCCCCTTGATTTCAATTGTTTCAATCCCTAGATATTGACCAATTCCATGGATATGGTGAACAACGTAATCGCCTTTTTCAAGTTCATTATAATCTTTTAAACGCTCTGCATTCGAAACATGTTGTCTTCGAAAACGACGTTTTAATTTCTTTTGAAAAATCTCATGTTCAGTAATCAAGAGAATTTTTTCATCTACAAAATGAAAACCATGTCTGAGATTGCCCTCGATTAAGTTTATAGATTCTTTACAGATACTTGACTTATCTCTAGAATCCAATTTAATCTGGTATTCCTCTAAAACATCCTCCAATGTTTTACTTCCCATTGAATTGCTAGACTGCAAGATAATAGTGTAGTCCATTTTTTTATATCGTTCAATTTCTTCTTTTAGAAAAGAAAATTGATTGAAAAACTCCTGCATGGGATATTGATTAAATTGATAAATCTGGTCAAACTTTAGATTTCCTAATCCCTTTTGCAGATTAGAGAAAAAGGTCGCTGGATTTTGTTTTTTATAGATTTGCTCAGTATCTGCAAAATACTGCATCTCAGAAAATGCTTTACTATTCTGTAACTCTTCTGTAAAGTATTGCGCTAATTCTCTTTCAAAGACTTCATACTGATTTATCAATTTTTGATAATCATCAAAGAATATTGGTGTATCTTTTTGAATATAATCAAAGACAGTCCATGTCTTGTCATAGCATAAAGATAAAAACTTCCGAGAATCTAAATGCACTTGTTTTTGGTGAAAACTTGAAAAAATTTCTTCTAAGTATGATTTTAAAATAGGTGATAAAGTTTTTGAAATTTGTTTTTCTAAAGCTGACTGACCTCGTTGATAATCCTTTTCTCTCAAAAGCATGTCGCTAGCTGGAAAGATGGTGAATTCTGTCTGATTTTCTTTCGATAATTGTGTTTCGACTTCAAATGACCTGATACCATCTACTTCATCACCAAAAAACTCAATTCGGCAAGGTTCTAACTGAGATATTTCAAAAATATCTAAAATATCTCCACGAAGACTAAATTCTCCCTGAGTTTGTACTTGTGTAACCTTTCGATAACCAATTTCCTTTAACTGATGGATAAGCACATGTTGATCATATTCTTCACCAACTGCAATTTTTATAATACTTTCTTTAAATACAGTTGAAGAGGGTAAAATCAGTCTACTTGCTGCAATATTACAAACTAAGATTCCTTTCTTAGACGGATCACTCAAAAAACGCAAAGCTTCAACCCGTGAAATGATTTTTTCTTGTGAAGACATCAAAAACTCGACCATAGGGGAGTCATCTACCAAAAATGGATAGACAAATTCCTCACCTAAGATAGAAATAAGATCACTAACCAGTCCTTCTGCTTCTCCATAAGTTGACGTCAGTAACACAATCTTATCTTCTTTCTTCAAACTACTAGCGATTGCTAAAGCTTTTGTAGAAGTTGACAAACCTAAGATTAACTGTCTTTTTTTATCTGTTAAATTTTGATGCCATTTTTGGATCTGATCATTTTCTGAGAATAAATCTAATAAGTTCACCATTTATCCGTTATACCTCTGCATCGTTTTTTCAAAATTTTTCTCTTGTAAATAGTAGTTTACAGAATCGTCAACCTTGTCAACAGACTGTAAAATACCAATATAATCATCCTTGTCAAACTTACTCAAAACATGGTTAACAACTGACATGCCATTTTTTGGTCTTCCAATTCCAATTTTAACACGATTAAAAGCCTGGGTTCCAATATGTTGAATAATAGACTTGATACCATTATGTCCACCTGCTGAACCCTTTGCTCTTAAACGAATCTTTCCAACTTCCATGTCAAGATCATCGTAAATGATGAGTAAATCTTCAATATCCAAACCATAGTAAGTCAATAAAGCATGAACCGCTTTTCCACTTTCATTCATAAATGTCGTTGGTTTGACAAGATAAATTTTTTCACCATTGAGGAAAAAAGATGCTAGATCAGCTTGAAATATCTTATCGTGTGTAAAAGTGACATTCTGTTTCTTCGCTAGTTGGTCAATCAACATAAAACCAACATTGTGTTTTGTTTCAAAATATTTATCACCTGGATTTCCCAAGCCTACAAGTAATTTGGTCATTTATTTTTCCTTTCAAAAGCCAAAAGGGCTGGAATTTTTTTCCAACCTAATTGACACTATTCATTAAATTTTTTAGACATTAAAGCGGAATTCCATGATATCGCCGTCTTGGACGATATATTCTTTTCCTTCTTCACGCAAGCGTCCAGCTTCTTTTACGGCCTTTTCAGAACCGTATTTGACTAGATCCTCATATGACATGGTCACTGCACGAATAAATCCTTTTTCAAAGTCTGAGTGGATAATACCAGCTGCTTGAGGAGCCTTCATACCACGCTTAAAGGTCCAAGCGCGAACTTCTTTTTCACCAGCTGTGAAGTAAGTTCCAAGTCCAAGTAAGTGGTAAGCTGCACGAGTCAACTTGTCAACGCCTGATTCTGTCAACCCAAGTGCTTCAAGAAATTCTTGCTTGTCTTCATCGTCTAACTCAGAAATTTCTTCCTCAGCACGCGCAGAAATAACGACTACTTCAGCATTTTCTGTCGCTGCAAATTCGCGAATTTGTTTGACATAGTCGATAGAATCTGGATCTGAAACTACATCCTCATCTACATTGGCAACATAAAGAACTGGTTTAGTCGTCAAAAGGAAGAGACCTTTGACTACTTTTTGTTCTTCATCTGTAAATTCGATGGTGCGAGCTGATTTTCCATCTTCAAGGACTGGTTTAATCTTTTGAAGAACATTAAATTCTGCTACTGATTCTTTATCTTTTTGCGTACGTGCCATCTTTTCTACACGCGCATATCGTTTGTTCACTGATTCTAAATCAGCAAGAATCAACTCTAGGTTAATGGTGTCAATATCTGCCAGTGGATCCACAAAAGCGTCTTCACGTCCTTGCTCACGCATCACATTTTCATCATCAAAAGCACGAACTACGTGAACAATCGCATCTACTTCACGAATATTGGCCAAGAATTTATTCCCTAGCCCTTCTCCTTTTGAAGCTCCTTTTACAATCCCTGCAATATCTGTAAATTCAAATGTTGTTGGCACTGTCTTTTTAGGTGTAATCATTTCCGTTAGTTTTTGTAGGCGTTCATCTGGAACTTCCACCATTCCAACGTTTGGATCAATAGTCGCAAATGGGTAGTTTGCTGCCTCTGCTCCTGCTTTTGTAATTGCATTAAATAGTGTTGATTTACCAACGTTTGGCAAACCAACGATACCTGCTGTTAAAGCCATATTTTCTCATTCTCCGTTTTCATTTCAATCCCTAATATTATAACACAAAAAGGGAAAACTTGCTAACCCTCTAACTAAGGCTTCCTAGTCAATAATTTTATTCATTTTTCGATCAAAATCATAGCGTCCCATCATGACAACATGGTCACAATTACTGCATTTTATTTTGATATCTGCTCCTACACGTGTAATTTCCCAACGATTAGCTTTTTTTCCTGTTGACTTGATTGTGCAAGCATGTGGTTTTTTCATTTCAACAAAATTTCCAACTTGATACATACTACTCTCCTTTTCTTTTTCGATTATATCATAAAAGAGGCGAGCCAGGCTCAACCTCTTTCACTTAATTTGTACGAACTGGTGTAATGAGCTGCATGAAGTCCTCGTCAGTATCTGCTGGCACAAGAGTAAATGGACGAACAGCTGAGATAAAGCTAATGGTCACCTTTTCACTATTTAAAGCTTTAAGAGAATCAATCAAGTAAGTTGGGTTGAAACTAATGGTCAAATCTTCACCAGTAACCTGATCAGTATCGATTTCTTCGTTTACTTTACCAACTTCTGGAGAGTGAACATGGGCGCTAACAACCCCATCTTTAATTTCAAGCTTCACAGTACCATTTTGAGTCGCACTTGATAAAAGACGAGCACGTTCCATTGACTGACGTAAGTTTACCACATCAAAAGTAATTGTAGTGTTAAAGTCTGTTGGAATCAAACGATCTGTATCAGGATAGTTTCCTTCTAACAAACGAGTATAGAAGCTAATATTTTCGCTTCTAAAGAGGATTTGATTGTTGGCAAAGAAAATCTCCACAGTTTCAATATCATCTGTAAATACCGCTGAAAATTCGCGTAGAGAACGGCTCGGAATTACAACATCAAAATCATCACTATTTTTTTCAAGAGTCAATTTTTTCTGGCTTAGACGATGAGAGTCTGTTGCAACTGTTTTTAACTCTTTGTGGTTGCTCAATACAAAATGAACACCTGTCAAAATTGGACGACTTTCTTGTGTACTTGCAGCAAAAGCTGTTTCATTGATAATTTTCTTGAGTAATTTTGTTTCAAGAACCAAAGGAGTGCTTGCTGAAATTTCTTGGATTCGTGGATATTGTTCGCTATCTTTTCCTTTTAGGGTAATTTCTGATTTTCCACTGGTTAAAACAATTTGATTTTGTTCAATTTCTTTAAAATCAAGAGTCACATCAGGTAGACTAGATACCACATTGATGAAGAAAGAAGCTTCAAGAAGAATCGAACCTAAAGAAGTAATTAACAAACCAGCATCTTCATTTTTTTGAGAAATAAAATTTTCAATTGAAATTTGACCATTTGATCCAATTAAAGTAACACCTTCATTGGTCACGTCAATTTTTACGGTTGATAAGATAGGAATGGCATTTTTAGAGCTAATAGCTCTTTTAGTTGTATTTAAGGCTTGTAGAAATAAATTTTTATTAATTGAAAAATGAATCATGGATTCTCCTTTATTTATTTTTAGTATTAGAAGGATAATAGTAATAATAGAGTCTGTGAAATCTGTGGAAAACAGACTTAAAGTAAGTTATATCAAGTTTTTTGACTTGTTTAAAAAATGTGGATAAAAAAGATAAAAAAGCGAAAGTTATCCACAAGTTATTTTATTTTCTTTTTGATTGATTCAATTTCTAAACGTAAATTATCGTCTTCATCAATCAAAGATTTAATTTTTGCATGGGCATGAATGACTGTTGTATGATCTTTTCCACCAAATTCTTTCCCAATTTTTGGAAGACTATTATCTGTTAGTTCTCTAGATAGATACATGGCTACTTGACGGGCTAAAACAATATTTTGAAGGCGTCTGCTTCCCTTCATTTCTTTGACACTAACACCATAAAAGTTACCAACTTCATTTTGGATTTTGTCAATTGGGATGACGAGCATTTGGCTAACATCTTGTTTGCGAGCTCTAATAGCTTCTGCAGCAATATCAATAGTGATATCCTTGATTTTTTTTACTCTGGCAATTAAAGTGATGTCGTTGATGGCTCCCTCAAGATCTCGAACATTTGAATCAAATTGCCCAGCTAGGTATTCTAGAGTATCACTTTTGAAATTGTAGCCTAAATGTTCTGTTTTACTTTGTAAAATGGCAATACGTGTTTCAAAGTCAGGAGGTGTAATGGTTTGTGTTAAACCCCAACTAAAGCGCGTGACAAGCCTTTCTTCGAGTCCTTCTAAGTGTTTTGGACTACGATCACTTGTTAGGACAATCTGTTTTTGTTTGTCATGAAGGGCATTAAAGGTATTGAAAAATTCTTCCTGAGTTGCGACTTTTTTTCCGCTGAGTGACTGGATATCATCGATTAACAAAAGATCAAGACTACGGTAGGTCTTTTTGAACTTTTCCATTTCCCCAAGTCTTAGGTGGTCAAGAAAGTCATTGATAAAGCTTTCAGCAGGGATGTATTTAACACGCGCATCAGGAATATTTTTCAAAATCTCATTCCCAATAGCATTGAGCAAATGAGTCTTCCCAAGTCCAGGTCCTCCATAGATAAAAAGAGGGTTATAGGTCAGAGCCAAATCTTCAGAGACAGCTAAAGCGGCTGATACAGCCCAAACATTTCCATCCCCTTGGATAAAATTATCAAAGGTATACTTCTCTTTTAATCCAGTCTCCGAATAAGGAATAGATGCTAACTTTGGACTATAGTCATAAAGAGTTGAATTTGTAGCTTCTTCAACTTGTGAGATAGTCGTATCTTGAGGTTTAGAGAAAATATAGTGGGGAGTTATTTCAGCATCATAAATTTCAAAACCAGCTACTACAATAATATCTTTTAGTTGTTTTTCCCAGACCATTTCCATCTCAGATCGTGGTAAAAATATAGTGGCAACATTTTCCTCTACCTTGATGAGTTCAGCTTGAATAGCATAGAAATCATACATGGATCGAGTCAGTCTTTCTTGTGCAAATTCTAAGATACGATTCCAAAATTGTCTTTCTCTCAATCCGTTCTCCTCCTTTACTACTTGTTTAAAAGTTTAATGCTAAACTTATTTTACCATAGATAGCAAGAATTTTCCACAAGCTGTGAAAAATAATCCACAATGTTATCATCTTTTATCCACAGGTTGGGGATAAAATTATAAACTATTGATTTATTAGGCTTTTTATCGAAAAAAATAGTGGATAACCTTGTGAGATAAAAAAATAAAAGAACAGCCTTATTTCAGGCTGTTGATAATTCTACTGTATTCTTCTTGATTTGAAAAAGAAATAATGATTTTTCCACTATCTTTTTTAGACAGTTTGATTTCTACATCTAATCCGAGTAGTTTTTTTAACTGTTCTTCTTCATTTTGTATGAAATGATCAGTTTTTTGCTGTTTCTTTTGTTTTTTCTCTGTCAGAAGAGCTTCTAACTTCCTTACAGAAATGTCTTCTTCTATAATTCGTTGAAAGAAATAGTCTTGTTGTTCCTTATTCAACCCAACTAGAGAACGCGCATGGGCTTGTGATAGTTTGCCATTTTCTACTTCTGAGAGAATCGGTTCTGGTAGGGAAAGCAAACGAATGGAGTTACTGATATAAGGACGAGACTTGCCCATTTTATCTGCAATTTCAGCATGGGTAAATCCTTTCTCTACAAGAGATTCATAGGCGCGTGCTTCTTCTATTGGATTTAAATTTTCTCTCTGTAAATTTTCAATGATGGACTGGACCATCATCTCCTGGTTTGAAAGTTGTTTAACAACAGCTGGGATAGACGTTAGACCAGCTAAAAGTGAAGCACGATAGCGTCTCTCTCCTGCAAGGATTTCATAACCAATAACAGGAGATTGACGAACAATAATCGGTTGAATGACCCCATTTTCTTTGATAGACTGTGCTAGTTCATGTAGTTTTTCTTTATCAAATTCTTTTCGAGGTTGATAGGGATTTTTTTGTATATCCGTAATAGAAATCATTTCAAATTTTTCCATGATTCTACACTAACACATCTTTTCTCTTATGTAAAGTTTTCTTTACATAGATGTCAATTAAGATTCTAAATCACTTGAATTTTTGTCAAGTTTAATAGATGTAGTGTCTTCTTTACCGTTACGATAGTAGGTTATCTTAATGGTGTCTCCGATAGAATGATTGTAAAGAGCACTTTGTAGGTCTGTTGATGAAGCAATCTCTTTGTCATCTACTTTTGTAATAACATCGTATTTTTCAAGGTGACCATTGGCAGGCATATTACTTTGTACCGAACGAACAACTACACCAGATGTTACACTGCTTGGAATATTGAGTCTTCTAATATCACTTGTATTAATATTGGAGAGATTGACCATTTGGATTCCCAAAGCTGGACGCGTCACTTTTCCGTTCTTTTCTAACTGTTCAATAATATTGATAGCGTCATTTGCAGGAATTGCGAAACCAAGGCCTTCTACAGATGTTCCTCCATTTGTTGCAATTTTACTTGAGGTAATTCCGATAACCTGTCCTTGGATATTGATCAGTGGGCCACCAGAGTTACCTGGGTTAATAGCAGTATCAGTTTGGATGGCTTTTGTAGAAATGGCTTGTCCATCTTCAGATTTTAAGGATACATTTCGATTGAGGCTAGATACAATACCTTGAGTGACAGTATTAGCATATTCAGAACCCAGAGGGCTACCAATAGCAATAGCAGTTTCTCCTACGGTTAACTTACTAGAATCGCCAAATTCAGCTACTGTTGTCACTTTTTCTGAAGAGATTTTGACGACAGCAATATCAGAGAAAGTGTCAGCTCCGACGATTTCTCCAGGTACTTTAGTTCCATCTGACAAACGAATATCTACTTTGCTGGCACCATTTATAACGTGATTGTTGGTGACAATATAAGCTTCTTTGTCATTCTTTTTATAAATAACCCCAGATCCTTCACTAGAGATTTGCTGAGAATCTGTATTAGTATCATCATTACCAAATACGCTATTTTGTCTATTTGCTGAATAAGTAATAACAGAAACAACGGCATCTTTTACTTTGTTAACAGCCTGAGTTGTTGAATTTTCGTTTTTATAGGCAGTTTGTGTAATAGTGCTATTATTATTCGAGCTACTTACACCACTTTTTTGAGTTAGTTGGGTTATTGAAAAACTACCCAAAGCCCCACTAATAAAGCTAATGACGATAACGACTAATAATTGAAACCATTTTTTATAAAATGTTTTTAGATGTTTCATATTTGCCTCCATATGTTTGAATTACTGAAAGTATAAACTGACTAGCTTAATTATAACTTAAACACAAAAGTTTTTCACAGATTGTGGATAACTTTCAAAAATCTGTGGTTTTCTCGGCTAAAATTAACCTTTTATTTTGTGAATAAGATGTGAAAAAATAGAGAATATGTTAGAATAGAGTCATGAAAATTAAAGTTGTAACAGTTGGGAAACTGAAAGAAAAGTATTTAAAAGATGGTATCGCAGAGTATTCAAAACGAATTTCTCGATTTGCTAAGCTTGAAATGATTGAGCTAGCAGATGAAAAAACACCAGATAAGGCCAGTGAGTCAGAAAATCAAAAGATTTTAGAAATAGAAGGTCAGAGAATTTTATCAAAAGTTGGCGACCGTGATTTTGTTATTGCGTTGGCTATCGAAGGGAGAACTTTCTCCTCAGAAGAATTTAGTAAGCAGTTAGAAGAAGCTTCTATAAAAGGATTTTCTACTCTTACCTTTATTATTGGAGGGAGTCTGGGGTTAGCACAGGATGTAAAAAAGAGAGCTAATCTTTCTGTCAGTTTTGGCCGTCTAACCTTGCCCCATCAGTTAATGAGACTAGTCCTTGTTGAACAAATCTATCGGGCTTTTACGATTCAGCAGGGATCACCCTATCATAAATAGAAAATTGACTTTTAATTGAATTTTTGGTAGAATAATTGTGTTAGGTCTCATAGCTCAGCTGGATAGAGCATTCGCCTTCTAAGCGAACGGTCGCAGGTTCGAATCCTGCTGGGATCAATATAGTAGCAAAGCTGGGAATTTTCCCGGCTTTTTTCTTAAAAAAGTACACTTGGGGAGAAAAAAATGACAGTTGAGAGAATTTTATCTAAAACGAAATTCCATTTTGTATAATAGTTTTTGTAAGTTAGCTTACAAGAAAAAACATTTTAGGAGATTTTATTATGAAAAACACAGTTAAATTGGAACAGTTTGTAGACTTGAAGGAAAAAGACTTGCAAAAGATTAAAGGTGGGGAAAGTAGACTGCCAAAAATCCGATTTGATTTTATTTTCCCACGAAAAAAGTAATGAAGTAAGGGGAAAGAGTAATGAATTTATTTGGATTTGGGCTAGTTATTGTTTATTTTTTGATTATTAGTCATAGTTACCGTTTAATTTGTAAAGGTCAAATAAATAGAAAAGAACTATACGTTTTTGGTGCTTATATATTACTAACAGAAATAGTTCTTGATTTTCCCTCATATCTTCTACATTTAGATGAGATAGGGATTGCAAGATTTTTATTTCCTTTGGGATTATATTCCTATTTTCGATGGATTAAACAGTACGAGAGGGATAGAGGACTATTCCTAAGTTTACTACTATCTCTTTTATATGAGAGCACTCATAACTTTCTGTCAGTAACTTTATCCTCTATAACAGGAGACAATTTTGTTTTACAATATCATGACCCATTCTTTTTCGTTGTAACGGTATTGACCTATTTTATTATCTTAAAAATCATTCATTATTTCCATCTAGAACTAAACTATTTTGATAAGGACTACCTTTATCCTTTCTTGAAAAAAGTATTTTTTGCTTTATTATTGTTACATGTTGCATCTTTCGTTTCAGATATGGTAAGTACGATTAAACATTTGAATAGTTTTGGAAGTATTTTATCATCTATTGTCTTTATCTCTCTACTTTTGACCTTCTTTGCAATGAATTCGCATAAAGAACAAATGGAGAAAGAGATTGCGTTGAAGCAGAAGAAATTTGAACAGAAACATTTACAGAATTATACAGATGAAATTGTTGGCTTGTATAATGAAATCCGTGGTTTTCGACATGATTATGCTGGGATGCTTGTCAGCATGCAGATGGCAATTGACAGTGGTAATTTACAGGAAATTGACAGAGTTTACAATGAAGTTTTGGTCAAAGCCAATCATAAACTGCGTTCAGATAAGTACACTTACTTTGATTTGAACAACATAGAAGATTCAGCTTTACGAAGTTTGGTTGCTCAGTCAATTGTCTATGCTCGAAATAATGGTGTAGAGTTTACACTGGAAGTAAAAGATACGATTACCAAGCTCCCAATTGAACTATTGGATTTGGTTCGTATCATGAGCGTTTTATTGAACAATGCTGTCGAAGGATCAGCTGATAGCTATAAAAAGCAGATGGAAGTAGCAGTTATTAAGATGGAAACTGAAACAGTTATTGTGATTCAGAATTCATGTAAAATGACGATGACTCCTTCAGGAGATCTATTTGCTTTAGGATTCTCCACTAAGGGAAGAAATCGTGGAGTCGGATTAAATAATGTGAAAGAACTACTAGATAAGTACAACAATATTATTTTAGAAACAGAGATGGAAGGCAGTACATTTAGACAAATCATTAGATTTAAGAGGGAATTTGAATGAAAGTTTTAATTTTAGAAGATGTTATTGAACATCAAGTGAGACTAGAGAGAATATTGGATGAAATTTCGAAAGAATCGAATATTCCAATATCATACAAGACAACAGGAAAAGTCCGTGAATTTGAAGAATACATTGAAAATGATGAAGTAAATCAGCTTTATTTCCTAGATATCGATATTCATGGAATTGAGAAGAAGGGATTTGAAGTGGCTCAGCTCATTCGTCATTACAATCCTTACGCTATTATCGTCTTTATCACCAGTCGATCAGAGTTTGCGACTTTGACTTATAAATACCAGGTATCAGCCCTAGATTTTGTTGATAAGGATATCAATGATGAGTTGTTTAAGAAGAGAATTGAGCAAAATATCTTCTACACGAAGAGTATGTTACTTGAAAACGAAGATGTGGTAGATTATTTTGACTATAATTACAAGGGAAATGATTTAAAAATTCCTTACCATGATATTTTGTATATTGAAACGACAGGAGTCTCTCATAAATTGCGCATTATTGGTAAGAATTTTGCCAAAGAGTTTTACGGTACCATGACAGATATTCAGGAAAAGGACAAACATACTCAGAGATTTTATTCTCCTCATAAGTCATTTTTGGTAAATATAGGAAATATCAGAGAAATTGATCGAAAAAATCTAGAAATTGTTTTCTATGAAGACCATCGCTGTCCTATTTCAAGGTTAAAAATTAGAAAGTTGAAAGATATTTTAGAGAAAAAATCTCAAAAGTGATTGACAATTATTAAGAAATTGATATAATGGTTATATCTGCTACAGATAGAAGGTCCGTTGGTCAAGGGGTTAAGACACCGCCTTTTCACGGCGGTAACACGGGTTCGAATCCCGTACGGACTATTTTATCCGCCATAGCTCAGTTGGTAGTAGCGCATGACTGTTAATCATGATGTCGTAGGTTCGAGTCCTACTGGCGGAGTATAGATAAAAGGGAACACAACTGTGTTCCTCTTTTTATATCAATTTGCATCACCAAGCATCTTCATAAGGAAGTCTGTTATTTCTTGAGGACTTTCTTTTTTTCCATGTGCAATCCAAGTTTGACAGACACCAAAAAGTGCGTGAGTTAGATAGACGCTACTATATTCTAATTCAGTGGTATTGAGATTTAGTTGCATAAATTGCTTTTGTAAATCCGTACTGAGCATGATATGCAGTTTATTTCGTAAGAAATTTTGGATTTCTTTAGTCCCGTTTTCTGAAAGAAGGGCAGCCAGAAGTGGTTCTGATTCTAGATATTCAAATACTTCTAAAATAGCGTCTCTTTTGTGATGAGTATGTTTTTGAAAAATATATTCAAATGTATGGAATAGCTTGCTTTGATAGTGCTCAATCATATCATACTTATCCTTATAGTGAGTATAGAAGCTGGAACGACTAATTCCGGCTTTTTCTGCTAACTTGACAGTAGAAATTTGATCAAATGGCTGTTCCATCAGTAATTGTACCATAGCATTTTCAATAGTTCGCTTTGTTTTTAAGCGTTTGTTGCTTTCTTGCATATTTCCTCCTTGTAGACAAATTAGACTATGTGTCTAAAAATAGATTTTTTATCTTGTAATTTAGATTTTTTAATGTATAATCTATTATATCAAAATTTTAGACAATATGTTTAAAAAAGGAGAAGCTATGTTTAAAGAATGGAAAGCAATTTTTAAAAAACCAACCTTTATTATTGTCATGATAGGGATTTCTCTTATTCCAGCTCTGTACAATATCATATTTTTGTCCTCAATGTGGGATCCATATGGGCAATTGTCTGACTTACCTGTGGCAGTTGTCAATAATGATAAAGAGGCTTCCTATAATGGTAATACTATGGCTATAGGAAAAGACATGGTGTCCAATTTAAAAGAAAATAAAACCTTGGATTTTCATTTTGTAGATGAAGAAGAAGGTAAGAAGGGATTGGAAGATGGCGATTACTATATGGTAGTGACTTTACCCAGTGATTTATCTGAAAAAGCAGCTTCGATTTTAACGGATCATCCAGAGCAAATGCAAATTGATTATCAGACTTCAAGTGGTCATAGTTTTATTGCTAGCAAGATGAGCGATTCTGCGATGACACAATTGAAGCAGAATGTTTCTACCAATGTAACCGAGACCTATACTAAAGCTTTATTTGATAAGATGGTCGAATTAAAGGATGGTATGAGTCAAGCGGCTTCTGGTAGTGAAAAATTAACTGATGGAGCGAATCAGTTAGTAACAGGAAGTCAAACATTGACTACTAACCTACACTCTTTAGCAGATTCAAGTTTAACATTTTCAAATGGAACGGAGCAGTTTACTAAAGGATTATCCTCTTATGTCTCTGGTGTTGAACAACTTCATCTTGGCTTAGGGACTTTTAATAGTGGTTTGGTTACATATACTGGTGCAGTGAGTAAATTAGATAGCGGATTAGGTCAATTAGTTTCTAAAAGTCCTGAATTAGTAGGGGGAATCAATCAGTTATATACTGGTCTTAACCAACTTTCATCTGGTGTTAGTGCCTATACAAATGGAGTGGGAAATCTTGCAACAGGTGCGAATCAGTTATCTAGTCAATCAGCTACACTTCGAATGGGTGTGGAGCAATTAAGTGAAGGGATTCAACAACTTTCTAGTAAGTTAGATGCTTCATCTGGGCAAAAAGATCAAATTAATCAATTATCTTCTGGTCTAAATCAGTTAAATCAAGCTATTCAAAATATTGATGTTGGAGATACAAAACAATTATCTTCTGTTTTATCAAGTATAGTTTCTCTTTCTAATCAAATGCTAGTAAGTGCTCAGTCTGAAAAAGCAACTACATTAGCAAATATTCAATCAACAGCAGCTTATCAATCCTTGACAAGTGAGCAACAAGCTGAGATAAGTGCTTCTGTATCTCAAAATTCGACTGATAGTATTCAATCGGCTCAGTCAATTATAGCTTTAGTACAAGGTTTACAGGGAGGATTAGAAAACTTACAAAATAAATCTTCAAATCTTTCAACGTTAAAAGATCAAGCTAATCAAGTATTACCTATTGCTTCTACTTCTTTGACAGGATTGTCAAGTGGATTAACAGAAATACAGGGAGCAGTGGCGAGTAAATTAGTTCCTGCCAGTCAGTCGATTGCATCAGGTGTAAATGCATATACTGCAGGTGTTGATAAAGTTTCTCAGGGCGCAAGTCAACTAAGTGAAAAGAATTCCACCTTGACAGGTAGTTTGGATCAACTAGTTTCAGGCTCAAACACCTTGACACAAAAATCTTCTAGCTTGACAGCAGGAGTTGGTCAATTAGTTGAAAAAACTCCAGAATTAGTATCTGGTATTGAAAAATTATCAACTGGCTCTAACCAATTGAATCAAAAGAGTCAAGAATTAATGGCAGGAGTTGATAAATTACAATCAGGATCTGGTCAATTAGCAGACAAATCCAGTCAGTTACTTTCAGGTACTTCTCAATTAGAGAATGGAGCTAATAAATTGGCAGATGGATCTGGGAAACTTGCAGAAGGTGGAACAAAGTTAACTTCTGGATTGGAAGATTTACAGGCAGGAGTTGCTTCTTTAGGACAAGGACTAGGTAATGCTAGTGATCAACTCAAATCAGCATCAACAGAATCTAAAAATGCAGAGATTTTATCAAATCCACTCAATCTTTCAAAAACAGACAATGATCAAGTTCCTGTAAATGGGATTGCAATGGCTCCTTATATGATATCAGTTGCTCTTTTTGTTGCAGCAATATCAACGAATATGATTTTTTCTAAATTACCTTCAGGTCGTCATCCTGAAACTCGCTGGGCTTGGTTGAAATCTCGGGCTGAAATAAATGGTATTATAGCTGTTTTAGCAGGGATTTTAGTATATGGAGGAGTTCATCTTATTGGTCTAACGGCTAATCATGAGATGAGAACATTTATTCTCATTATCCTAACAAGTTTAGTATTCATGTCCATGGTGACCGCTTTAACAACATGGAATAGCCGTATAGGAGCTTTCTTCTCTCTTATTTTGCTATTATTACAGTTAGCATCAAGTGCAGGTACCTATCCACTTGCTTTGACAAATAATTTCTTTAGAGCTATTAATCCTTGGTTACCAATGAGTTATTCGGTTTCTGGATTACGACAAACAATTTCTATGACAGGAAATATTCATCATCAAGTCATTTTCCTTGCTGTGATATTAGCCCTATTTACTGGTTTAGGTATGCTAGCTTATCGACCTAAGAAAATGGAAGAAGATTAAAAAAATCGACCAACTGGTCGATTTTTTTATGTCTTAGGTGACTTTCGTTTGTAATTATAGATTGCAAATAGTAAAAGAGAAGTAAAGGAACAGATTGCTCCAACAACAAACCCATTAGGAATAAAGGAAAGTGTAATAGTTCCTTTTCCCTTAGGAACGTCAACTTTCATAAAGCCAGTTTGAGCTTGGTTAATTTTTATTTTCTTACTATCTTGGTAGGCAGACCAACCTTTGTCATAAGGAATGGTGAAGAAAATGGACGTATCTTGTTTGACATCATATGTAGCAAAGACCTTGTTTTTAGAAGTTGATATTGTGACAGGTTGTTCTTTAATTTTTTGAATTGCCTCGGTGAAAGTTTTGGTATCTAAACGATAGAAGGTAGGAGACTCAAATGATACTTGTGAATTTCCAGGGAAACTAACATTTATATGGAAAGTTTTTTTCTCTTTTGTATAGCCTAGATTAAAGAAGGAGAAGACATTATCAGTTGTAAAAGTTTTCTTTTCTCCATTTACAAGGATGTCAACCTTTTTTTGTTTGTCATTAGCAAAGTGAAGGTTTGTGAAAGAAAGATAAACTTGGCTGTTTTCTGGCACTTCAATTTGATATTGGATTGCTGCATCCTCATTTGAAGAACTTGTAACAGTAATCAAATCATCAGTAATCTTTGTTTTTTCATAGGGTATTGGAGAAAAATAATCAAAATTGACGTCAGCAAGTTGATTTAAAAACGAGGCCTGATTATCTAGAGTGTGTTCAGTGAACTTGATATCATTGTAAACAGATTGACTAGCAAAAGCAATCGGAAGAGAGTATTGATTTTCATATAGGATAAGATTATTTTTTTGATAGATATCTTTAAAACCATACTTATCAATAGGACTGTCTGAGATATTGTACTGGATGCCAAATAAACTATCAGCTAAAATACTATTATTTGCATAACGGAGATTGAGATTGGTTCCAGAGGATTTAAAGCCAAGTTTATCTAAAGTAGAGCTTGCTGAACGATTTCGAACAGATGAAAATTGAGAGATTCCATTGTAGTTAAATTTCATACTGTCATTTCCTGTCTGAGTTTGTAGTTTCTCAGTACGAGTAAATGAATTTCCAATATATGTTGAGAAAGATTCCATAGCTGGGATATCTCTACTATATGCACTTCGAGAAGCAAATCCCCATTCCTTAGCAATTCCGTCCATTTGAGATGAAGCATTTAGACTCATTTCAACCATTATAAATAAAGAGATTAGAATGGCAAATAGATTTACAGAGATAAACTTTTTGATAACTGCAAGGAGTAAAAGCGAATAGACAACCAAAAATTCAAGAGTAAGCAGAATATTTAAATCTGTTAAAAAAGAATAATGTGATTTTAGATAGATAGTAGTTAAAAATCCTGTTACTATAAGAAAAAGTGAAACTAAAAAATTCCAGATTTTAATGTCTTTCAGACGATTTAATACTTCCGCTGCTGTGTAGATTAACAAGGTAGAGAAAATCCAAGCATAGCGATGTAAAAACATGTTTGGAGTATGCATGCCTTGCCAAAATAAATCAAGAGCTTCTATATAAAAGCTTACAATTAAAAATGTAAAGAAGATTGCATAGATAAGTTTCACGTGAAACTTAATAGATTTCAGCGTAAAAAATAAAATGGTCAAAATAAAGGGGAGTAGTCCAACAAAAATCATTGGGATAGCCCCATACTTTGTTGTGTCAAAGGAACCAATGAATTGCTTAGCAAAGAGATCAAGATACCAGCTACTTTCAGTTTGAAACTTTGTAACTTCAGTCAATTTTTCCCCATGTGTCTGTAAATCAAACAGAGTTGGAAGAGTCATAATCAAACTAGCCATACCAGCTAAAACGGAGGTGATTATGAAATCAAGAAAAGATGATTTTCGAGTTTTAAAGTCCCAAGAAATTTGGCAGAGATACCAGAAAATAAGAAACAATGCGGTCATATAGCCAAAATAATAGTTTTGGATAAATAAGATTGACAGACTTGTAAAGTATAATGAGAATTTCTTTTCAGTTATCAGTAGGTGTAAACCAGTTATAATTAAAGGAATCAAGATAAAAACATCTAGCCAGGTTTTTATCTCTAACTGACTGACAGTGAAACTCATCAGAGCATAGGAAGTAGATAAGGCTAGTTTTAAAGATTTCGGAATATTTTTAAATAATCTATTTAGACTAAAGAAGGTTGACAGACCAATCAATCCAAATTTTAACAGAGTTGTCAGATAGACAGCATCTGGCATATTCGTTAGATCAAAAAAGTAAACTAGTGGTGAAAGGAAACTCCCCAAGTAATAACTAGATAGGGCATAGAAATTCAATCCGAGGCCACTTGTAAAGGTGTAAAACAAACTACCATTTCCATGTAGGATATTTCTTAGAGCTATATCAAAAATAACGTATTGATGAAAGCCATCTCCTAATAGAGGAGAGTTGTCACTATTCCAGTAGATACCTTGAGATAGGTATACTCCTGTCATAATCAATACAGGAATGATGAAAGAAACAAAATAGGTCCAATATGTTTTAAAAAATAATTTCATGTTACCTCATAAAATGTTAGAAAACTCAGCTGGTTAACCCAACTGAGTTTTGAAGTTTTATTTAGTCTTTCCAAAGTTCTTTAACTTTTGCTTGTACTTCTGCATTTTCTAGGAATTCATCATAGGTTTCATCGATACGATCGATGACGCCATTTTTAGACAAGACAATGATATGGTTGGCCAAAGTTTGAATAAACTCGTGGTCATGACTGGCAAAGATGATTGATTCTTTAAAGTTTTTCAATCCATCGTTCAAGCTTGAGATAGATTCCAAGTCCAAGTGATTTGTTGGATCATCAAGGACAAGGACATTTGATTTCAAGAGCATGAGTTTTGAAAGCATGACACGGACTTTTTCTCCCCCTGACAAGACGTTGACAGGTTTGTTAACCTCATCTCCAGAGAAGAGCATACGGCCAAGGAAACCGCGAAGGAAAGTATTGTCATCTTCTTCTTTACTTGCGAATTGACGCAACCAGTCAAGAATTGATTCTCCCCCTGCGAAATCAGCTGAGTTATCTTTTGGCAGGTAAGATTGACTAGTTGTAACTCCCCACTTGACAGTTCCTTCATAGTCAATATCTCCCATGATTGCACGAATTAATGCAGTCGTTTGGATATCATTTTGTCCAATAAGAGCTGTCTTATCACCTGGACGCAAGATAAAGCTGATATTATCTAAAATAGTCTCACCATCAATCTTTACAGTTAGATTTTCTACTGTCAAGAGATCATTACCAATTTCACGCTCCGCTTTAAAGTTGATAAATGGATATTTACGACTAGATGGTACAATCTCTTCTAGCTCAATCTTATCAAGCATTTTCTTACGTGATGTTGCTTGTCTTGATTTAGAAGCATTAGCAGAGAAACGAGCAACGAACTCTTGCAATTGTTTAATTTTTTCTTCTGCTTTGGCATTACGGTCTGCTAGCAATTTAGCAGCGAGTTCAGAAGATTCCTTCCAGAAGTCATAGTTTCCGACATAGAGTTTGATTTTTCCAAAGTCAAGGTCGGCCATGTGAGTACATACTTTGTTTAAGAAGTGGCGGTCATGGGATACTACAATAACTGTATTATCAAAGTCAATCAAGAAATCTTCTAACCATGTAATTGATTGGATGTCCAAACCATTGGTTGGCTCGTCCAATAGAAGAACATCTGGTTTACCAAAAAGTGCTTTAGCAAGGAGAACCTTTACTTTCTCACCGTTGGCCAATTCGCTCATATTTTGGTAGTGCAACTCTTCTGGGATATTTAGGTTTTGAAGTAGTTGAGAGGCTTCACTCTCTGCTTCCCAGCCTCCAAGCTCGGCAAACTCTCCTTCAAGTTCGGCAGCACGCACTCCATCCTCATCTGAGAAATCTTCCTTCACGTAGATAGCATCTTTTTCCTTCATGATGCTATAAAGTTTTTCATTTCCCATGATAACGACATCAATGGCACGTTCATCTTCATAGTCAAAGTGATTTTGACGAAGAACAGAGAGACGTTCATCTGGACCAAGAGAGATGTGACCAGTAGTAGGTTCGATATCTCCAGCTAAAATTTTTAAAAAGGTCGATTTTCCGGCACCATTAGCACCGATTAATCCATAAGTATTTCCTTCTGTAAATTTGATATTGACATCATCAAAAAGTTTGCGATCACTAAAACGTAGTGAAACATCAGATACTGTAAGCAATGTTTTTCTCCTATATGTGTAATATATTTATTCTACTAGAAAATACGGAAATATTCAAATTTTTATCTGTCAATTTTGTGTAAACTAAATTTACAGTATACTTTACACAAATCTGTAAATAGCTAGACTGATTTATTTTGATAAATTACGGTTATTTCATTAAAAAAATGCTATAATTGAAGGGACTATATCGAAGGAGAATAAAATGACTAAACCCATTATTTTAACAGGAGACCGTCCAACAGGAAAATTGCATATTGGACATTATGTTGGAAGTCTCAAAAATCGAGTATTATTACAGGAAGAGGATAAGTATGACATGTTTGTGTTCTTGGCTGACCAACAAGCTTTGACAGATCATGCTAAAGACCCTCAAACAATTGTAGAGTCTATCGGAAATGTTGCTTTGGATTATCTTGCAGTTGGATTGGATCCAAGTAAATCAACTATTTTTATTCAAAGCCAGATTCCAGAGTTAGCTGAGTTGTCTATGTATTATATGAATCTGGTTTCATTAGCACGTCTGGAGCGTAATCCAACTGTCAAGACAGAAATTGCTCAGAAAGGCTTTGGAGAAAGCATTCCGACAGGATTCTTGGTCTATCCAATAGCTCAAGCAGCTGACATCACAGCTTTCAAGGCTAATTATGTTCCTGTTGGGACAGATCAGAAACCAATGATTGAGCAAACTCGTGAAATTGTTCGTTCTTTTAACAATGCATATAACTGTGATGTCTTGGTAGAACCGGAAGGTATTTATCCAGAAAATGAGAGAGCAGGGCGTTTGCCTGGTTTAGATGGAAATGCTAAAATGTCTAAATCACTCAATAATGGTATTTATTTAGCTGATGATGCGGATACTTTGCGTAAAAAAGTAATGAGTATGTATACAGATCCAGATCATATCCGCGTTGAGGATCCAGGTAAAATTGAAGGAAATATGGTTTTCCATTATCTAGATGTTTTTGGTCGTCCAGAAGATGCTCAAGAAATTGCTGATATGAAAGAACATTATCAACGAGGTGGTCTTGGTGATGTGAAGACCAAGCGTTATCTACTTGAAATATTAGAACGTGAACTTGGTCCTATTCGTGAGCGCCGTATCGAATTTGCTAAGGATATGGGAGAAGTTTATAATATGCTTCAAAAAGGTAGTGAAAGAGCGCGTGAAGTTGCAGGTCAAACCCTATCTGAGGTTAAAGGAGCAATGGGACTTCATTACTTTAACTAAGTTTATTTTACAAGAAACTATCATTTCTCTCTCGAAGAAAAGATAGTTTTTTATTTACCCCTGTAACATTTGACAAATTTTTATAGAATGGTATGATAGATACAATATAAAAAGAGTCAAGCTCAAAAAGAAAGAAAAGAGGAAACTTCGAATGTCTAATTGGGACACTAAATTTTTGAAAAAAGGTTTTACCTTTGATGATGTATTGCTTATTCCAGCTGAAAGTCATGTGTTGCCTAACGATGCAGATTTAACAACTAAATTGGCAGATAATTTGACTTTAAATATCCCAATTATTACCGCTGCCATGGACACAGTTACAGAGAGTCAAATGGCCATTGCTATTGCTCGTGCAGGCGGTCTCGGAGTTATCCATAAAAACATGTCAATTGCTCAACAAGCAGACGAGGTTCGTAAGGTAAAACGTTCTGAAAATGGAGTTATTATTGATCCGTTCTTCTTGACGCCTGAACATACAATTGCTGAAGCAGATGAGCTTATGGGTCGTTACCGCATCAGTGGTGTTCCAGTTGTTGAAACACTTGAAAATCGTAAATTGGTTGGTATTTTGACAAACCGAGATCTTCGTTTTATTTCAGACTATAACCAACCAATCTCAAATCATATGACCAGTGAAAATCTTGTTACTGCTCCTGTGGGTACAGATCTTGCAACAGCTGAGAGTATTCTTCAAGAACACCGTATTGAAAAGCTTCCTTTGGTAGATGAAGAAGGTCGTCTTTCTGGTTTGATTACTATCAAAGATATTGAAAAAGTTATTGAGTTTCCAAATGCTGCTAAAGATGAGTTTGGTCGTCTACTAGTTGCAGGTGCAGTAGGTGTTACTTCAGATACATTTGAACGTGCAGAGGCTCTTTTTGAGGCAGGAGCGGATGCGATTGTTATTGATACTGCGCATGGTCATTCTGCAGGTGTCTTGCGTAAAATTGCTGAGATTCGTGCTCACTTCCCAGACCGTACTTTGATTGCTGGAAATATTGCTACTGCTGAAGGTGCACGTGCACTTTATGAAGCAGGTGTAGACGTTGTCAAGGTTGGTATTGGACCAGGTTCTATCTGTACTACTCGTGTGATTGCTGGTGTTGGTGTTCCACAAGTAACAGCTATCTATGATGCTGCAGCTGTTGCGCGTGAATATGGTAAAACGATCATTGCTGACGGTGGAATCAAGTATTCTGGAGATATTGTAAAAGCCCTTGCTGCAGGTGGAAATGCAGTTATGCTTGGATCAATGTTTGCTGGAACAGACGAAGCACCAGGTGAAACTGAAATCTTCCAAGGACGTAAGTTTAAGACTTACCGTGGTATGGGATCAATCGCTGCTATGAAGAAAGGTTCAAGTGACCGTTACTTCCAAGGTTCTGTCAATGAAGCAAACAAACTCGTTCCAGAAGGAATTGAAGGTCGTGTTGCTTATAAAGGAGCGGCAGCTGATATTGTCTTCCAAATGATTGGTGGTATCCGTTCTGGTATGGGTTATTGTGGTGCAGCTAACCTTAAAGAGTTGCATGATAATGCTCAATTTATTGAAATGTCTGGTGCTGGTTTGAAAGAAAGTCATCCTCATGATGTACAAATTACTAATGAGGCACCAAATTATTCTATGTAAAAAACAATGAAAAGAACTCCCGTGAAAACAGGAGTTCTTTTACGATATTGTCAATTTTAATTTACATCAACTTTACCATTCTGAATAGTGAAGATACTTAGATTTTCTGGTAAATTTCGAAGATGATCTAAGCTTGTTGTTGTGATAAAGGTTTGGATTGAATGAGAAATAGTTTCTAATAATTTTAGTTGTCTAGTGTTGTCAAGTTCGCTCATAACATCGTCAAGTAGTAATATTGGAGATTCTGTAGTAATACTTTCCATTAATTCGATTTCTGCTAATTTTATAGAAAGGACGAGACTACGATGTTGACCTTGACTTCCAAAACTAGCATCCATCCCATTTATATAAAAAGAAATATCATCTCGATGAGGCCCAATACCAGTATTCTTTTTAAATAAATCTCTAGATCTACTTTTTTCTAAAGCAATTTTGAAAGATTCTGATAAGTCTTCTTTGTCAGTTATCTTGACAGAAGATTGATAGGATATTGACAGCTCTTCAATCTGATTAGAAAGTTCAAAATGTTTCTTACGACCAAATGCTTCTAGTTTTTTTATGAAATCTAAGCGGTGATTCATTACACGACATCCATAATCGACTAGCTGATCATCTAGTACTGAAAGGAAGGTTTTATCTATTTTTTGAGCTGATTTTAGATAGGTATTTCTTTGTTTTAGGATATGGCTATAATTTGTTAAGTCTGATAAATAGATTGGCTTAATTTGCCCAAGCTCCATATCAATAAATTTTCGTCGAACCGAAGGTGCACCTTTAATTAGTTGTAAATCTTCAGGAGCAAATAAGACAACATTCATGTGTCCTA
>CAUTUU010000019.1:0-29741 GCA_963541545.1 uncultured bacterium
ATGTGGGGAGCGGAAAAACGGTGGTCGCTGGCTTGGCCATGTTTGCGGCGGTGACGGCTGGCTATCAAGCAGCTCTCATGGTGCCAACAGAGATTCTAGCAGAGCAGCATTTTGAGAGTTTGAAGAGTCTCTTCCCAGACTTAAAACTGGCTCTCTTGACAGGTTCCTTGAAAGTGGCAGAAAAAAGAGCCGTCTTGGAGACCATTGCCAAGGGTGAGGCTGATTTGATTATCGGAACCCATGCTCTGATACAAGATGGGGTGGATTATGCTCGTCTTGGCTTGATTATTATTGATGAGCAGCACCGTTTTGGTGTGGGGCAAAGGCGGATTTTACGGGAGAAAGGCGACAATCCAGATGTCCTCATGATGACGGCGACTCCCATTCCACGAACGCTGGCCATCACAGCCTTTGGCGATATGGATGTTTCCATTATCGACCAGATGCCAGCAGGCCGGAAGCCTATTGTGACTCGCTGGATTAAGCATGAACAACTGCCTCAGGTCTTGACCTGGTTAGAGGGAGAAATTCAAAAAGGTTCCCAAGCCTATGTCATCTCTCCCCTGATTGAAGAATCAGAAGCTCTGGATTTGAAAAATGCCATTGCCTTATCTGAGGAGTTGAAGGCTCATTTTGCAGGTAAGGCAGAAGTGGCTCTTCTACATGGTAAGATGAAGAGTGACGAAAAAGACCAGATTATGCAGGAGTTCAAAGAGAGAAAGACGGATATTCTAGTTTCAACGACGGTTATCGAGGTCGGGGTTAATGTTCCCAATGCGACCGTTATGATTATTATGGATGCCGATCGGTTCGGTCTCAGCCAGCTTCACCAGCTCAGAGGTCGTGTTGGTCGGGGAGATAAGCAATCCTATGCTGTTCTCGTTGCCAATCCCAAGACTGATTTTGGGAAAGACCGCATGCGCATCATGACAGAAACCACCAATGGATTTGTCCTTGCGGAGGAAGATTTGAAAATGCGGGGTTCAGGTGAGATTTTTGGAACCAGACAATCAGGTCTCCCAGAATTCCAAGTTGCTGATATTATCGAAGATTTTCCGATTTTAGAAGAAGCCAGAAAGGTTGCTAGCTACATTAGCTCGATAGAAGGCTGGCAAGAGGATCCGGAGTGGCGGATGATTGCCCTTCATCTGAAGAAGAAAGAACATCTAGATTAAGCTTTCTCTAAGGAAAACTTAAGCTAGCTTTCAGGTTTGACCCTTATACTAGAGTCATCAAAAAGAAACGAGGACTCTCATATGACAGTAACGATTAAAGTAAATTACCAAACCACTTTCCAAAAGAAAGAAGCAACAAAATAAGATTGAATAGGAGAAGAAAGAGCGAAATGCTCTTTTTTTATTTTTGAAACTACTTTCAGTTCACCATCCCAAAAATAAAGAATCTAAAATCACTTTCTATTTGCTTTTCTTTCTTGCGTTGATTTCTTATATGTGCTACAGTTGTGATAACGATTACAAAAAAGGAGCATGCTATGAAAAATCCAGCTTTGTTAGAAGAAATCAAGGCTTATAAAGGAAGAGATGAGGTTCCAGAAGACTTTGATGTTTTCTGGGATGAGGAAGTGAAAAAAGTTTCCAATCTTCCAGCCTACCAGTTGGAGGAAAGAGATTTCCATATTCCCCAAGTCAAGTGCTTTGAGCTCACTTTTGAAGGAACTAATGCAGGCAAGGTCTATGCACGCGTCGTTCTTCCAAAGAGTGAGGAGAAGGTTCCTCTAATCTTCCATTTCCATGGTTATATGGGACGTGGCTGGGACTGGGCTGACATGCTGGTCTATACTGTGGCTGGTTACGGTGTTGTTTCCATGGATGTGCGGGGCCAGTCGGGCTACTCACAAGATGGCTTGCGTTCTCCTCTTGGAAATACCGTTAAGGGGCATATTATCCGTGGTGCTGTGGAAGGTCGGGATCATCTCTTTTATAAGGATGTTTATCTGGATATTTACCAGTTGGTTGAAATTATTGCTAGTCTGCCTCAGGTGGATGAGAAGCGACTTTCTAGCTATGGTGCCTCACAAGGAGGGGCTCTAGCCTTGGTAGCGGCAGCGCTCAATCCACGGATTCAGAAAACAGTTGCCATCTATCCCTTCCTGTCAGACTTCAGACGAGTACTTGAGATTGGCAATACCAGTGAGGCCTACGACGAACTTTTCCGATATTTCAAGTTTCACGATCCTTTCCATGAAACTGAGGAGGAAATCATGGCGACCCTTGCCTATATCGATGTGAAAAATCTTGCCCATCGTATCAAGGGTGAGGTCAAGATGATTACGGGCTTGGACGACGATGTTTGCTACCCTATTACCCAGTTTGCGATTTACAATCGTCTGACCTGCGATAAGGCCTATCGCATCATGCCTGAGTATGCTCACGAAGCCATGAATGTTTTTGTCAATGACCAAGTCTTCAACTGGCTATGTGGGAGTGAGATTCCTTTTAAATACTTAAAATAATGAATGAGAGAGCCTAGTATCTTTCTGATATACTCCTCTTATAGCAGACAGTGAAAAACAAAAATTCACTAGAAACTATAGGAGGAGTTTTCGCTTTTTTACAAATTATTGTTTATTATATGGCTAGAATTGTATGGGAAGTTACTAATAGTTATCCAATTTTAATTTCTCTACAAGTCAGAATATATATCAAGTTATATATTTCTGTATTTTAAAATGCTATTCTTTTAATGTTTTAAAATAGTCTGGTGAATGAAGATTATATCCTATAATTGCAAGCGATTCCAGCTTGTGTTATACTGTAAGAGTAAGTCTAAAACTTAAAGAAACAATATATATTAAAAATAGATTATATATTGAAAGTCGTGTAGTAGGAAGGAGGATGAAGCTGCAGGGCTCATTAAGTTGTTTGTAATTCTAATGCACAAATTAACTTTGAAAGTTAAAGTGAGGTAATATATGTTTATACGTTTAAAAGGTTTAGGAAAATTCCGTAAATCCAAAGCTTATGGTTTGGTTGGCTGCTTGACACTATCAGCAGTGCTGGGCTTAGCTGCACCAGAATTACCAGTTGTTGGCGGTGGAATTGCTTATGCTGATGTTATTCAGGGTGGTAACGATATAAAAGATGTGGAAGTTCATAGTGATGCTGCTAATGGTGTAGCAATGACCTATACAACCTATGATAGTGGTAATAGTGGTCAACAAACGGCATCAGGCAGTGGAGTATTTGTTGCACCAAATGTGATGGTGACTGTTGCTCATAATTATTACGATAAAAAAACTGAAGATGGTTCTGCGGTTTTACGTGGCGGTAATTCTGCTAAGAGTTATGTCGTGATGAATTCAGATACGGAGAAAGTAAATAAAGTTCCTACGTCAGGTAGTATGGAAGCTGTAGATAAAGGTGCTATTCATGCTTATAATGAAAAGGATTTTGGAAGCTCTTATAGTAATGACTTGGCAGTGGTTGTAACTAAGAAAACTGTCGAAGCTATGACAAATGGAGAGGATTCACCAAGAGAGCTAAGTAAGACTGAGGTAGCCACAGGTGATTCGATTCGAATGGTTGGCTATCCTAATGACTTCACAACTTCTAATCTAAGTGTAGCAAACAGAAATCGACTAAAAGATGGAAAACCTTATGAAGTGGAAGGGAAAGTAAGTACTCTAAATAAAGAAAATGGTGCTGTTACTTACCATACGTCTGCTTTAGGTGGTTTTTCAGGTGCTCCTTTATTTAATGATAAAGGACAAGTGGTTGGTATCCATCAACACGGAACAAACACTGCTAGTGAAGTAGAAGCCAATCGTATCGGTGGTGGTACTATCTTTACGGAAAAACATAAAGAGTGGATTCGTTCTATGGTGGATAGATATGCAATCACAGGCTGGTACCTAGATGGAACGAATCGTTACTATTATGACGAAAATCATAAAGCTCTAAAAAGTGTTGAAAAAGAAATTGATGGAGCGCGCTACCGTTTCAATGATAGAGGTCAAGCAACCTTATTAAGTGGAGTTGAAAAAGGTCGAGTTCTTCTTCGTCTGGAAGATGTGAAGGGCAATCGCTTGATTGCAGACAAGGTGGTGCAAACAGGAGAAGTTGACTCACCAATCGTATTTAATTTACGACAAGATTCAGACTTTAATCGAGTAGTAGGTGATTCTCCGAATGCTAAGATAGTGTCTTATAATAATCTTCCTATCAACAAGTTAGTTACGGATACTAGTTGGTCTGGTGATTATGTAAGTAAAGTAGCTCTAGGAAATACAGTCATTAAAGCTGTGTTAGATTCAGTATCTCCAAAAACTGATTTTGCTCGTACGGAGGTTGGGAAAGTTGATTTAAGTGGAACTGCCAACTTACCAAAACCAAGTGAAATAGTAAAAAATGCACCAAATGGTGAACAAAATTTCCAAGCAACTACGCATATCTTAACACCTGATGGAACAGGTTCAGCAACCCTAATTGCTCCTAATTTGTTATTAACTGTGGCACATAACTTTTTAACAGTTAATGGCTCTAAGGTTGTTACGAAGTCAGGGAAAGAGAATACAGTTTATAAGGCTACGTTACCAAATGGCACTTCTATCAATTTTTCTGATGAAGAGATTGCTTATTGGAACAAAGCAGAGTCTGTTTTTGGCTTTAAAAATGACTTGGCTCTCGTTCGATTAAAAGAAGCGGTAAAAGGAGTAACTCCTGTAGAAGTCGTGAAGCAATCTGCAAAAGTTGCAGAAGGAAATACAGTTTCGGTCTATGGTTTCCCAGATAACAAGCTAAGTCCAGTTTTAGATAGTAAAGTAATAGGAACTACTGACTTTGGTTCAGGTATAGAGGGAATCAGCTATGGGGGTACGAAACCTGGGGCATCTGGTGGTGGACTATACAATGATAAAGGTGTTTTAATCGGCGTTCATCAAAATGGGGTTATTGATAATCGTAGTGGTGGTTTAGTTTTATCAAAAGAACAATTAGATTGGGTTCGTTCCTATATTGAAGGTCAACCTAAAGAGCCAGTTTATGTGAAAGATAAAGAAGTAGCATCACCTAAACAAGATTTGGATAAGGAACTAGCTGAAAAATTAGCTTCAGCAACTAACAATGGAGTTGAAATTAACAAAGAAAGCTTGAAAAAAGAGACACCAACTGACCAAGGAGGAAATTCTGAAAATCCCCCAGAAGAAACTGGAAGTACAGACGATACTGTTCTTCCTCCACGTGATTACTTTGCTAGAGATTTGAAGAATGTTGAAACAGTATTTGAAAAAGAAGATCTTGCTACGAATGCTGGAAATGGGCAAAGGGTTGACTTGGCAGAAGCATTAGATAAGTTGAAACATCTTCAAAATGCGACTATTCATATGGAGTTTAAACCTGATGCTAATGCTCCGCAATTCTATAATCTTTTCTCTGTATCAAGTGATAAGAAAAGAGACGAATATTTCAGTATGTCTGTTAATAAAGGTACTGCAATGGTAGAAGCTCGCGGAACGGATGGAAGTCAATTTTACGGAAGTTACTCAGATGCACCACTTAAAGTAAAACCGGGTCAATGGAATTCGGTTACTTTCACAGTGGAAAGACCGAAAGCAGACCAACCAAATGGACAAGTTCGTCTATATGTAAATGGTGTATTATCTAGAACGAATACGAAATCTGGTCGTTTTATTCAAGATATGCCAGATGTCAATAAGGTTCAGATTGGAGCTACTAAGAGAGCGAACCAAACAATGTGGGGATCAAATCTTCAGGTTCGTAATCTGACTGTATATAATCGTGCCTTGACGCCTGAAGAAGTTAAAACACGTAGTCAGTTATTTGAGCGAGCAGATTTAGTCAAAACATTACCTGAAGGTGCTCAAGTTACTGACAAAAAAGATATTTTTGAAAGTGGAGTCAATGGAAAGGTCAATAAAGAGGGAATCAAGAGTTATCGAATTCCGGCTTTGCTGAAAACGGATAAGGGAACCTTGCTTGCTGCTGGAGATGAACGTCGTTTACATCATCTTGACTATGGTGATATCGGTATGGTAGTCCGCCGTAGTCAAGATAACGGACAGACTTGGGGAGATAAAATTACGATTTCTAACCTTCGTGACAATCCAGAAGCTAAGGATGCAGCTGCACCATCGCCCCTTAACATTGATATGGTTTTGGTTCAAGATCCAACAACCAAACGAATTTTTTCAGTTTATGATATGTTCCCAGAAGGGCGAGCAGTTTTTGGTATGCCAGATCACCCAGAAAAGGCTTATGAACAGATAGGAGATAAAACCTATCAGATCCTCTACAAGCAAGGCGAGACAGAACACTATACTCTAAGAGAGAATGGGGACACTTTCAATTCACAAAACCAAAAAACAAACTACCGAGTTGTGGTAAATCCGACAGAGGCTGGATATAGAGATAAGGGAAATCTTTATAAAGATAAAGAACTGGTTGGAAATATCTACTTTAAGTCAAGTGCTAAAAATCCATTTAGAGTAGCTAATACAAGCTATTTGTGGATGTCTTATAGTGATGATGATGGGCAGACTTGGTCTGCACCAAGAGATATTACACCGGGTATTCGCCAAGATTGGATGAAATTCCTTGGAACAGGACCTGGTACAGGTATTGTATTACGTACAGGTGAGCATAAGGGGCGGATATTGGTGCCTGCTTACACCACAAACAATATTTCGCATTTAGGTGGTTCACAGTCTTCGCGTTTGATTTACTCAGATGATCATGGACTAACTTGGCATGCTGGAGAAGCACCAAATGATAACCGACCTGTAGGAAATGGAGTTATTCATTCATCTACGATGAATAATGGTGGTGCACAAAATACAGAATCAACTGTCCTACAATTAAATAATGGCGATGTTAAACTCTTCATGCGTGGTTTAACTGGAGATCTTCAGGTTGCTACTAGTAAAGATGGCGGAGTTACTTGGGAGAAAACAATCAAACGTTATCCAGAAGTAAAAGATGCCTACGTACAAATGTCAGCTATTCATACGATGCATGATGGAAAAGAGTATGTTCTTCTTAGCAATGCTGCTGGACCAGGACGTGAACGAAAAGATGGTCTAGTCCATTTGGCACGTGTTGAAAAGAATGGCGAGTTAACTTGGTTGAAACATAATCTGATTCAAGGTGGGGAATTTGCTTATAATTCACTGCAAGAATTGGGGAATGGTGAGTATGGTTTGTTATACGAACACAGGGAAAATGGTCAAAACTACTATACCTTATCGTATAAAAAATTCAATTGGGATTTTGTGAGCAAAGATTTTCTTTCCCCAACAGAAGCAAGGGTAAACCAAGTGCTTGAAATGAGGAAAGGTGTTATTGGCCTTGAGTTTGATTCAGAAGTTTTGGTAAATCAAGCCCCTACTTTGCGATTAGCGAATGGAAGTACAGCCGTCTTTATGACTCAGTATGATTCGAAAACTCTTTTATTTGCGGTAGATAAGAAAGATGCTGGTCAGGAAATTACAGGTATAGTTGATGGTAATATTGAAAGTATGCACAACTTGACAGTCAACCTTGGTGGAGCATTTATTCCTGGTGGAGTGAATGCTGTAGAGAGTGCTATTTATGATATCAAAGACTATACAGGTGACTTGGGGACATCTGGTGAAGAAGCGACGCCGACAGTAGAGGTATCTGACTTCACAGGCGGAGTAAAAGGCGAGCCTCTTGTTACAGAACTTCCAGAATACAAGGGTGTTCTATCAACAGTAGGTGAAGAATCAGCCCCAATAGTAGAGCAGCCTGAGTTTAGAGGCGGAGTAAATGGCGAGTCTCTTGTTACAGAAGTTCCAGAATATCAAGGTATTCTATCAACAGTAGGTGACGAGGCAGCACCAATAGTGGAGCAGCCTGAGTTTAGAGGCGGAGTAAAAGGTGAACCACTCGTTACAGAATTTCCAGAATATCAAGGTATTCTATCAACAGTAGGTGACGAGGCAGCCCCAATAGTGGAGCACCCTGAATTTAGAGGCGGAGTAAATGGCGAATCTCTTGTTGCAGAATTTCCAGAATATCAAGATATTCTATCAACAGTAGGTGACGAGGCAGCCCCAATAGTAGAGCACCCTGAGTTTACAGGCGGAGTAAAAGGTGAACCACTTGTTATAGAACTTCCAGAATACAAGGGTGTTCTATCAACAGTAGGTGAAGAATCAGCCCCAATAGTAGAGCACCCTGAGTTTACAGGCGGAGTTAACTCAGTACTTGCTCGTTCACAACGTATTTTCAAAAATGAAGCAGGAAGTGTTCAAGTTCAAGCTTCAGATGAAGTTTTGAAAAATGTTAAAACTGTACAAATAGAGGAAGTAAAAGTTAGCGGTTTTGCTTTATTAAACTATAAAGCATTTGATATCAAATTGAAGGATGCAAATGGCAGATATGTTCAACCTGAAGGAAAAGTCCTTGTTACTTTTGCTACAGATCAGTCTGTTGAAAATATTTATTATGTGGATCCAAAAGGAACTCTACATCCTCTTGAATTCACACAAAAAGATGGAAAGGTTATTTTTGAGACCAACCACTTTAGTATCTATGCTATGACTTTCCGACTATCTGTCGATAATCTAGCACTTGATAATCCTACAAAAGATAAAAAAGAGGAGGAGATTTCACCCTCACCTAAATTATTATCTACAAATCAACACTCAGAATCAAACCAATCAGAGAATAAAGTAAGTAACAATGAACAAACTATGTTACCAAATACAGGTGAGTCTGCTTCATCACTAACAATTTTATTTGGTTTTGTAGGAATGCTCCTTGGAGCAATGATTTCTTATAAGCGAAAAGATAGTTAATTTGTCTACAGTTGTTCGTTGAACTTTTAGGTTCATATAAAATAAACCAGTCTAGAATCCTAAAAATTATCTAGGATTTTAGGCTGGTATAACATTTGAGATAAGCAAGGACGCAAAGGTCTATGCACGCGTCGTTCTTCCAAAGACTGAGGGGAAGGTTCCTCTAATCTTCCATTTCCATGGTTATATGGGACGTGGCTGGGACTGGGCTGACATGCTGGTCTATACTGTGGCTGGTTACGGTGTTGTTTCCATGGATGTGCGGGGCCAGTCGGGCTACTCACAAGATGGCTTGCGTTCTCCTCTTGGAAATACCGTTAAGGGGCATATTATCCGTGGTGCTGTGGAAGGTCGGGATCATCTCTTTTATAAGGATGTTTATCTGGATATTTACCAGTTGGTTGAAATTATTGCTAGTCTGCCTCAGGTGGATGAGAAGCGACTTTCTAGCTATGGTGCCTCACAAGGAGGGGCTCTAGCCTTGGTAGCGGCAGCGCTCAATCCACGGATTCAGAAAACAGTTGCCATCTATCCCTTCCTGTCAGACTTCAGACGAGTACTTGAGATTGGCAATACCAGTGAGGCCTACGACGAACTTTTCCGATATTTCAAGTTTCACGATCCTTTCCATGAAACTGAGGAGGAAATCATGGCGACCCTTGCCTATATCGATGTGAAAAATCTTGCCCATCGTATCAAGGGTGAGGTCAAGATGATTACGGGCTTGGACGACGATGTTTGCTACCCTATTACCCAGTTTGCGATTTACAATCGTCTGACCTGCGATAAGGCCTATCGCATCATGCCTGAGTATGCTCACGAAGCCATGAATGTTTTTGTCAATGACCAAGTCTTCAACTGGCTATGTGGTAGTGAGATTCCTTTTAAGTACTTAAAATAATGAATGAGAGAGCCTAGTAGCTCTCTTTTTGTTATGTGACTGTTAGTCCATCTCGCTCCGTTAGGTGCGAGACAAAAAAATCACCCACTATGCGGGTGCGCGTCGAAGGTTATACCCAAAAAACTCCAAACGCGATACAATAAAGGTGTTCAAGCCAATTGTAAAGCGAAAGGAGAAAAATATGGCACAAAAGGCACATAGTTTATCGCACACAAAGTGGATGTGTTCTATCACATTGTGTTCACCCCTAAGTATAGACGAAAAGTCATTTATAATCAATATCGAAGTAGTTTAGGGGAAATATTTTATCGCTTATGTAGTTATAAAGGTGTTGAAATTATCGAGGGTCACTTAATGCCTGATCATGTACATATGTTAGTAAGTATTCCGCCGAGGATAAGTGTTTCAAGTTTTACGGGGTATTTAAAAGGCAAAAGTGCCCTCATGATGTTTGATAAACACGCCAACCTCAAGTATAAGTTTGGGAATCGGCATTTCTGGGCGGAATGTTATTATGTGAGTACGGTTGGACTCAATGAAGCCACAATTAAGAAGTATATTCAGGAGCAGGAAAAGCATGATATAGCACTAGATAAATTGAGTGTAAAAGATCCCTTTAGGGATAGTGGTAAGTAATACTAAAGCCTCTTTAAGAGGCAAGTGACGAGTCAAGAGCAATAAGGCTTGAACAACGTGAAAGCCAGCGTCTTTAGGCGCTGGCTGGTAATTTGGGCTTATAGCCCTGGTACAAACCACCCGTTAGACGGGTGGTCATGATTATAAATGTTGAAAGTACTTTCAAAAATATTAAAATATTAAAATGTTTATGAAAGTAAAATCTATTCTATAGCAAGCTCGAGATAAACATATGACTTTATTGTATAATAAAGAAAAAGTCTCTAGGAAAGGAGTGAAAGAGCTGCTGCTTGGATTACAGCTAGCTAAATTTTTAAAGAGAGAAGGGGAGCAACTCTCGTTTATTAATTGCTTTCTTGTGTTTTCCTATGATGGGGAGTAAAAATTTTAAAGCAAAAAGAAAGCGCTTTATTTTTTGTGAAATTGAAAGGTATAAAGATGAATCAGAAGAATTTTGATAGAAAGCAAAGATATGGCATTCGTAAATTTGCAATAGGTGTGGCCTCTGTAACCATTGGTGCAGTGGTGTTTGGAGTAAATCCTGTATCGGCAAATGAACAAGGAAATTCAACTGTAACCGCTGCTGAAAATAATAATCAAGGATTATCAGAATTGCCAAAAGAAGTTTCTTCAGGAAGTCTTGCTCATTTAGATAGTGAACTAGCTGGAAAATTGGCAACAGCGAAAGACAATGGTGTGGAAGTTGATCAGGATAAGTTAAAGAAAAATGAGACTACTGAAGCAGAGACGACAACTCCAACAAATAAACCTGCAGCTGAAAATACACCAGCTCCTGCTGATAAACCAGAAACAGATTCTGAAACTACAGAAGCAAGTAACAAGGACCAAGATAAAGAAGAAGAGGGCATGATTCCTCGAGATTATTATGCTAGAGAGTTAAAAAATGTCAACACTGTAGTAGAAAAAGAAGATGTAGAAACTAATCCTTCAAACGGTCAAAGAGTTGATATGAAAGAGGAACTCGATAAGCTTAAAAAACTTCAAAATGCGACCATTCATATGGAGTTTAAGCCAGATGCATCTGCTCCACGTTTTTACAACCTTTTCTCAGTTTCTAGTGATACCAAAGTAAATGAGTATTTCACTATGGCCATCCTTGATAACACAGCTATCGTTGAAGGTCGTGATGCAAATGGAAACCAATTCTATGGTGATTATAAAACTGCTCCTTTGAAAATTAAGCCAGGTGAGTGGAACTCTGTAACCTTCACAGTTGAAAGACCAAATGCAGACCAACCAAAAGGTCAAGTTCGTGTCTATGTAAATGGTGTCTTGTCGCGCACAAGTCCTCAGTCTGGTCGTTTCATCCAAGACATGCCAGATGTCAACCATGTGCAAATCGGTACAACGAAACGCACAGGCAAAAACTTCTGGGGTTCTAATCTCAAAGTCCGTAATCTAACTGTTTATGATCGTGCTCTTACTCCAGAAGAAGTTAAAAAACGTAGCCAACTTTTTGAAAGAGGAGAGTTGGAGAAGAAACTTCCTGAAGGAGCAGAAGTTACTGATAAACTGGACGTTTTTGAAGGTGGTGAGAACCGCAAGCCAAATAAAGATGGTATTGCAAGCTACCGTATTCCAGCCCTGCTGAAAACTGATAAAGGAACCTTGATTGCTGGTGCAGATGAGAGACGTTTGCATCACTCTGACTGGGGTGATATCGGTATGGTTGTTCGTCGTAGTGATGATAAGGGCAAAACATGGGGAGATAGAATTGTCATCTCAAATCCTCGTGATAATGAGAATGCCAGAAGAGCTCATGCGGGATCACCAGTCAACATTGACATGGCTCTAGTTCAAGATCCAAAAACTAAGAGAATCTTCTCTATTTTTGATATGTTCGTAGAAGGTGAAGCTGTTAGAGATTTACCAGGAAAAGCACCACAAGCCTATGAGCAAATTGGAGATAAGGTTTACCAGGTTCTGTACAAAAAAGGTGAAGCAGGACGTTATACAATTCGTGAAAATGGTGAAGTCTTCGACCCTGAAAATAGAAAGACAGAATACCGTGTTGTAGTTGATCCTAAGAAGCCAGCCTATAGTGATAAGGGGGATTTGTATAAAGGTGAAGAACTGATTGGTAACGTCTACTTTGATTATAGCGACAAGAATATCTTTAGAGTTTCAAACACCAACTATCTCTGGATGTCTTATAGTGATGACGATGGAAAAACTTGGTCCGCACCAAAAGATATTACATACGGTATTCGTAAGGACTGGATGCACTTCTTAGGTACTGGACCTGGTACAGGGATTGCCTTGCATTCAGGGCCTCATAAAGGGCGTTTGGTCATCCCTGCCTACACTACAAACAACGTATCCTACCTAAGTGGATCCCAGTCTTCACGCGTCATTTATTCAGATGACCATGGTGAAACTTGGCACGCTGGTGAAGCGGTCAATGATAACCGTCCGGTAGGTAACCAAACAATTCACTCTTCAACTATGAATAATCCAGGTGCTCAAAATACGGAGTCAACCGTTGTTCAGTTGAATAATGGAGACCTCAAACTCTTTATGCGTGGATTGACAGGAGATTTGCAGGTTGCAACAAGTAAAGATGGCGGAGCAACTTGGGAAAAAGATGTGAAGCGCTATGCAGATGTCAAAGATGTCTACGTTCAAATGTCTGCTATTCACACTGTGAAAAATGGTAAGGAATATATCATCCTCAGTAACGCAGGTGGACCAGGACGTTACAATGGTTTGGTACATTTGGCACAAGTAGAAGCTAACGGTGATTTGACTTGGCTCAAGCACAATCCAATTCAAAGTGGTAAATTTGCTTATAACTCCTTACAAGATCTTGGAAATGGTGAATTTGGTTTGCTTTATGAGCATGCAGATAACAACCAAAACGAATATACCTTGTCTTATAAGAAATTCAATTGGGATTTCTTAAGTAAGGATATGGTTTCTCCAACTGAAGCAAGAGTTACACATGCAGTTCATATGGGGCAAGGTATTATTGCCATGGAATTTGATTCAGAAGTATTGGTCAATCAAGCACCAACATTACAGCTTGCAAATGGTAAGACGGCTACGTTTATGACGCAGTATGATCCCAAGACTCTGTTGTTTACAGTAGATCCTGAGGATATTGGTCAAAAAGTTACAGGATTAGCAGAAGGCTCTATCGAAAGTATACATAATTTACCTGTTTCAGTAGTTGGTTCTAAAATTACTCATGGTGTAAATGGAAGCGAAGCTGCGACAAATGAAGTTCCAAAATTTATAGGTGGAGTTAATGGCGAAGAAGGAGCAGTTGTGGCAGAAGTTCCTGAATATACAGGTCAATTAGCTACAGCAGGAGAAGGAGCACCAACAGTAGAAAAGCCAGAATTTACAGATAGAGTTAATGGCGAGGAGGCTGTAGTAACTGAAGAAGCTCCTGAATATACTGGTCAATTGGCAACAGTAGGAGAAGAACCAGCACCAATAGTAGAAAAAATGGAATTCAAAGGGGGCGTAAATTCAGTTCTAGCGGCTTCAAATGAGGTTCCTGAATATACCGGAGGTGCTAATTTTGTCTTGGCAGCTTCAAATGACCTTCCTGAATATAAAGGAGGTGTCAATGGCGCTGAGGCAGCAATCCATGAAGTGCCAGAGTACAAGGGAGAAACTAAACCAGTCTTAGCAGCTGCAAACGAACGTCCAGCTAAGAAGTTATCTCTTGGACAAGATGCTACTTATCAAGCACCAGCGGCTAAACAAAACGAGCTACCAAATACTGGAAGTAAAGAAAATACAACCCTTATTTCTCTAGGATTAGTGGCAGGTCTCTTATCTGTTTTGACATTTGGAAAGAAACGAAAAGAGAACTAGATTAGGTCTTGAATAAAATGAATTTTGCTCATCGTTAATGATAAAAGAGAGATGGCCCATTTGAAAGATGGCTATCTCTTTTTATCATTTTAGATACTAAGCGAATTGAAAATAAGAGTGAGCTGAAACTACTTTCAGAAACAGCTGTTCTATAAAATACTTTTGAAATTGGAATCTATGCTACTACAAACTATTGAAAGCGCTTTAAAAATAGTATATAATTGTCTCATAAGAAAAAAGGAAAAGGAGGAAAAAGGATGCCACAGATTACTAAAGAAGCTTTGATTAATCAAATCAAAGATGGAATCATTGTTTCTTGTCAGGCCCTTCCTCACGAACCGCTTTATACAGAAGCGGGAGGAGTTATCCCCTTGTTAGTCAAAGCAGCTGAACAAGGTGGAGCAGTCGGTATTCGAGCCAATAGTGTTCGTGATATCAAGGAAATCAAAGAGGTTACAAAACTTCCGATTATAGGGATTATCAAAAGAGATTATCCACCTCAAGAACCCTTCATCACTGCTACTATGAAAGAAGTTGATGAACTAGCAGAGCTAGACATTGAGGTAATTGCTCTGGACTGTACGAAACGAGAACGCTACGATGGTTTAGAGATTCAGGAGTTTATCCGTCAGGTCAAGGAAAAATATCCTAACCAGCTTTTGATGGCTGATACAAGTACCTTCGAAGAAGGTCTAGCAGCTGTAGAAGCAGGAATTGACTTTGTAGGGACAACCTTATCAGGTTACACATCTTATAGTCCAAAAGTGGATGGTCCCGATTTTGAATTAATCAAAAAACTCTGTGACGCGGGTGTAGATGTTATCGCTGAAGGGAAAATTCATACACCAGAACAAGCAAAACAAATCCTGGGATACGGAGTAAGAGGTATTGTTGTTGGTGGCGCTATTACTAGACCAAAAGAGATTACAGAACGCTTTGTTGCTGGTCTCAAATAACACAATCTCAAAACAGAGGAGAGTGGTGGCAGCGTCGAATAAAATGAAAACGTATACAGATGCAAACTTGCTCATTATCCAATATGGATACGCTTATAAATAGGAGAATACAAATGAAATTTAGAAAACTAGCTTGTACAGTGCTTGCGGGTGCTGCGATTCTTGGTCTTGCTGCTTGTGGAAATTCTGGTGGAAGTAAAGATGCTGGAAAATCTGGTAGTGATAGCGGAAAAACAGAAATCACTTGGTGGGCATTCCCAGTCTTCACTCAGGAAAAAACTGGTGACGGTGTTGGAACTTATGAAAAATCTATCATCGAAGCCTTTGAAAAAGCAAACCCAGATGTAAAAGTGAAATTGGAAACTATCGACTTTAAGTCAGGTCCAGAAAAAATCACTACAGCTATCGAAGCGGGTACAGCTCCAGACGTACTTTTTGATGCACCAGGACGTATCATCCAATACGGTAAAAATGGAAAATTGGCTGACTTGAACGACCTCTTTACAGACGACTTTGTTAAAGATGTGAACAATGAAAATATTGTAAAAGCAAGTAAAGCTGGCGATAAAGCTTATATGTATCCAATCAGTTCAGCACCATTCTACATGGCTATGAACAAGAAAATGTTGGAAGAAGCTGGAGTTGCGAACCTTGTAAAAGAAGGTTGGACAACAGACGACTTTGAAAAAGTATTGAAAGCACTCAAAGCTAAAGGATATACACCAGGTTCATTGTTCAGTTCAGGTCAAGGGGGAGACCAAGGGACACGTGCCTTTGTAGCAAACCTTTACGGAGCTTCTGTAACAGATAAAGATGTTACTAAGTATACAACTGATGATCCTAAATTCGTTAAAGGTCTTGAAAAAGCAGCTAGCTGGATTAAAGATGGTTTGTTGAACAATGGTTCACAATTTGATGGTGGAGCAGACATCCAAAACTTTGCTAACGGTCAAACATCTTACACAATCCTTTGGGCACCAGCTCAAAATGGTATCCAAGCTAAACTCTTGGAAGCAAGTAAAGTAGAAGTAGTAGAAGTACCATTCCCATCTGATTCTGGTAAACCAGCTCTTGAATACCTTGTAAACGGATTTGCAGTATTCAACAACAAAGATGACAAGAAAGTTGCTGCTTCTAAGAAATTTGTTCAATTCATCGCAGATGATAAAGAATGGGGTCCAAAAGATGTTGTTCGTACAGGAGCATTCCCAGTTCGTACATCATTTGGTAAACTCTATGAAGACAAACGTATGGAAACAATCGGTGCTTGGACTAAGTACTACTCACCATACTACAATACAATTGATGGTTTTGCAGAAATGAGAACTCTATGGTTCCCAATGTTGCAATCAGTTTCAAATGGTGATCAAAAACCAGCTGATGCATTGAAAGCATTTACTGAAAAAGCAAACGAAACTATCAAAAAAGCTACTAAACAATAAACCCTAAACAGATTTTGTAGCCCCTTTTCCCTTTGCACACTTGTGTAAGAAAAGGGGGCTTTTATTTAAAAGGTAAATCATCATTCTCTTAGGAGATTATCAATAAAAAGAAAAGGAAAGAGAGGTGCCGACAGTGAAAGTTAATAAAATTCGTATGAGAGAAACTATTATTTCTTATGCTTTCCTAGCGCCAGTTTTATTCTTCTTTGTTGTCTTTGTTTTAGCACCAATGATTATGGGCTTCATCACAAGTTTCTTTAACTACTCAATGACTAAATTTGAGTTTGTGGGCTTGGACAACTACATTCGCATGTTTAAAGACCCTGTCTTTATGAAGTCTTTGATTAACACAGTTATTTTGGTTATTGGATCAGTTCCTGTAGTTGTTCTCTTCTCGCTCTTTGTAGCGTCACAGACCTATCATCAAAATGCTATCGCTAGATCCTTCTATCGCTTCGTATTCTTCCTTCCAGTTGTTACAGGTAGTGTTGCCGTAACAGTTGTATGGAAATGGATCTATGACCCACTATCAGGTATCTTGAACTTTGTGCTTAAATCAAGTCATATCATTACTCAAAACATTTCATGGCTTGGTGATAAGCACTGGGCATTGATGGCGATTATGATTATCCTCTTGACAACTTCAGTTGGTCAACCGATTATCCTCTACATCGCTGCTATGGGTAATATTGATAATTCATTGGTTGAAGCTGCCCGCGTTGATGGTGCAACTGAGTTTCAAGTTTTCTGGAAGATTAAATGGCCAAGCCTTCTTCCAACAACTCTCTATATCGCAATCATCACAACAATTAACTCATTCCAATGTTTTGCCTTGATTCAGCTTTTGACATCTGGTGGTCCAAACTACTCTACAAGTACTTTGATGTACTACCTGTACGAAAAAGCCTTCCAATTGACAGAGTATGGTTATGCCAATACAATCGGTGTCTTCTTGGCAGTTATGATTGCTATCGTAAGTTTTGTTCAATTTAAAGTACTCGGAAACGATGTAGAATACTAAAGAAAGGAGACAGCTATGCAATCTACAGAAAAAAAACCATTAACAGCCTTTACTGTTATTTCAACAATCATTTTGCTCTTGTTGACTGTGCTGTTCATCTTTCCATTCTACTGGATTTTGACAGGGGCATTTAAATCACAGCCTGATACAATCGTTATTCCACCACAATGGTTCCCTAAAATGCCAACCATGGAAAACTTCCAACAACTCATGGTGCAAAACCCTGCTATGCAATGGATGTGGAACTCAGTATTTATCTCATTGGTAACTATGTTCTTAGTCTGTGCAACTTCATCTCTAGCAGGTTATGTATTGGCTAAAAAACGTTTCTATGGTCAACGTATCCTCTTTGCAATCTTTATTGCTGCCATGGCTCTTCCAAAACAAGTTGTCCTTGTACCATTGGTACGTATCGTCAACTTCATGGGAATCCACGATACTCTCTGGGCGGTTATCTTGCCTTTGATTGGATGGCCATTTGGGGTCTTCCTTATGAAACAATTCAGCGAAAACATCCCTACAGAATTGCTTGAATCAGCTAAAATCGATGGTTGTGGTGAGATTCGTACTTTCTGGAGTGTAGCCTTCCCAATTGTAAAACCAGGGTTTGCAGCTCTTGCAATCTTTACCTTCATCAATACTTGGAACGACTACTTCATGCAGTTGGTTATGTTGACTTCACGTCAAAATTTGACTATCTCACTCGGGGTTGCGACTATGCAGGCCGAAATGGCAACCAACTATGGTTTAATCATGGCAGGTGCAGCTCTTGCAGCTGTGCCAATCGTAACAGTCTTCTTAGTATTCCAAAAATCCTTCACACAAGGTATTACTATGGGAGCTGTTAAAGGATAAGAAACGATTTCTTTTTCAATACAAAATTGCTATTGCTAGCATGACCTAAAAACCTCCGACAGTGAATGACACTGTTGGAGGTGTTAGTTTTAATCGCTTAATGACGATTTTTAAAGGAGAAAATAATGATTTTTGACGATTTAAAAAATATTAGCTTTTATAAAGGAATTCATCCAAATCTTGACAAGGCAATTGATTATCTTTATGAACATCGTAAAGATTCATTCGAGTTAGGAAAATATGATATTGATGGGGATAAGGTCTTTCTAGTTGTTCAAGAAAATGTCCTAAATAAAGCTGAAAATGATCAGTTTGAACATCACAAGAACTATGCAGACTTGCATTTGTTGGTAGAGGGACATGAATATTCTAGCTACGGTTCACGTATTAAGGACGAAGCAGTTGCTTTTGATGAAGCAAGTGATATTGGTTTTGTCCATTGTCATGAACAGTATCCACTTTTACTAGGTTATCACAATTTTGCAATTTTCTTCCCAGGTGAACCACATCAACCAAATGGTTATGCAGGTATGGAAGACAAAGTTCGCAAGTATTTGTTTAAAATTTTAATTGATTAGAATGATCAGCAGAGATAGCTGATGACTATCTTATTAAGCACTTTTGTAAATTGAGTTTAAGAGTTGAATCTTATCACTATCTAAATCGAATTGATTTAGATAGTGATAGAAATGAAATGATAGGGGGAGTAAAAGATGTCACAAAAAGGAAGAAGTCTCATCAAGGCTGCATTTGATACAGATAATTTTCTAATGCGAATTAGTGAGAAGGTTTTAGATATTGTAACAGTCAATCTTCTCTTTGTAGTAACTTGTTTGCCAATAGTAACGATTGGAGTAGCTAAAATTAGTCTCTATCAGACAATGTTTGAAGTTAAGCAAAGTAGACGTGTTCCAGTTTTTAGAACCTATCTAAAAGTTTTTAGGCAAAATCTGAAACTAGGTTTTCAGTTGGGGCTGTTGGAGTTAGGAATTATATTTCTTGCTCTTTCAGATCTCTATCTTTTCTGGGGTCAAACAGCTCTGCCCTTCCAATTGGTGAAAGCCATTTGTTTAGGGATTCTGATTTTCCTTACCATTGTGATGTTGGCTAGTTACCCGATTGCGGCACGTTATGACCTATCTTGGAAAGAAATTCTTCAAAAAGGACTGATCTTGGCTAGTTTTAATGCTCCTTGGTTTATCTTGATGATCGTAATTATCTTTTTGATTTTGACGATTCTATATCTATCAGCCTTTACACTTCTATTGGGAGGATCAGCTTTTATTCTCTTTGGTTTTGGACTTCTTGCTTTTTTACAAGTTGGGGTGATGGAAAAGCTATTTGCAAAGTATGAGTAAGGATTGCAATCATTTCTGAAACTACTTTCAAACGCTTTTAAAGCTATTCTATAAGCGAGAAACTAAAATCTAAGTGCCTAAAAGATATTGAAAGCCTTTTCTCTAAAGTGTATACTAAAGAAGTAAAGAAAGAATCTGCTCTAGCAGAAAATAAAAATAACAGGAGAAAATCTATGTCAGATTTAAAAAAATACGAAGGTGTCATTCCAGCCTTCTACGCATGTTACGATGAACAAGGAGAAGTAAGTCCAGAGCGCACACGTGCCTTGGTTCAATACTTCATTGATAAAGGTGTTCAAGGTCTTTATGTCAATGGTTCTTCTGGCGAATGTATCTACCAAAGCGTTGAAGACCGCAAGTTAATCTTGGAAGAAGTCATGGCAGTTGCCAAAGGTAAATTGACCATTATTGCTCACGTTGCTTGCAACAATACTAAAGATAGTATGGAACTAGCTCGCCACGCTGAAAGCTTGGGTGTAGATGCCATTGCAACAATTCCACCAATTTACTTCCGCTTACCAGAATACTCGGTTGCTAAGTACTGGAACGATATCAGTTCTGCAGCTCCAAATACAGACTACGTGATTTATAATATTCCTCAATTGGCAGGTGTTGCTTTGACTCCAAGTCTTTATACTGAAATGTTGAAAAATCCACGTGTTATCGGTGTGAAGAACTCTTCTATGCCAGTTCAAGATATCCAAACCTTTGTGAGCCTTGGTGGAGAAGACCATATCGTCTTTAACGGTCCAGATGAACAGTTCCTAGGAGGTCGCCTCATGGGTGCTAAAGCTGGTATCGGTGGAACTTACGGTGCAATGCCAGAACTCTTCTTGAAACTCAACCAATTGATTGCGGATAAAGACTTGGAAACAGCGCGTGAATTACAGTATGCTATCAACGCTATCATTGGTAAACTTACTTCTGCACATGGAAATATGTATGGTGTCATTAAAGAAGTCTTGAAGATCAATGAAGGACTTAATATTGGATCTGTTCGTTCACCATTGACACCAGTGACTGAAGAAGATCGTCCAGTTGTGGAAGCAGCTGCAGCCTTGATTCGTGAAACTAAGGAGCGCTTCCTCTAATCCATAAGGAGGTATTTATGACTAACTACATTGCAATTGATATCGGTGGAACTAACATCAAGTATGGTTTGGTTGATCAAGAGGGGCAACTTCTTGAATCGCATGAGATACCGACAGAGGCACATAAAGGTGGTCCCCATATTTTAGAGAAAACCAAACAGATTGTAGCTAGTTATCTTGAAAAAGATTCTGTAGCAGGTGTTGCCATTTCTTCGGCAGGTATGGTGGATCCTGACAAGGGTGAGATTTTCTATGCAGGCCCACAGATTCCAAATTATGCAGGAACACAGTTCAAGAAGGAAATCGAGACTAGCTTTGACATTCCTTGTGAAATTGAAAATGATGTCAACTGTGCAGGTCTTGCAGAAGCAGTTTCGGGATCTGGTAAGGGAGCAAGCGTGACCCTTTGCTTGACCATTGGAACAGGTATTGGCGGTTGTTTAATTATTGACGGTCAAGTCTTCCATGGTTTTAGTAACTCTGCCTGCGAGGTTGGCTATCTACACATGCAGGATGGAGCTTTCCAAGACTTAGCTTCAACCACAGCTTTGGTTCGTTATGTAGCAGAAGCACATGGTGATCCAGTTGATCAGTGGAATGGTCGTAGAATCTTTAAAGAAGCTACTGAAGGGAACAAACTCTGCATGGATGGTATCGACCGTATGGTTGACTACCTAGGAAAAGGTCTAGCTAATATTTGTTATGTTGCCAATCCAGAAGTAGTTATTCTAGGTGGTGGTATCATGGGACAAGAAGCTATTCTCAAGCCTAAAATTCGAAAAGCTTTGAAAGATGCTTTGGTACCAAGTCTAGCAGATAAGACGAGATTAGAATTTGCCCATCACCAAAATACAGCAGGTATGTTGGGTGCTTATTATCATTTTAAAACAAAACAATCCTAGTTTGGCAATGCCAAACTAGGATTTTCTAATTCTTCTTTGTCTTCGATAGCCGTTGAGTTTTTTATTTTCCCAGTAGCTATTGAATATTCTCTCTTTATTTTCTCGATTGATTTCTAAAAAGTAAGTATAGATCAAATCAACCCAAAAAAGCATTGGAAGTTGAGAGGAGATACGCTGAATATAGGATGATTGATTGTGACTAGCAACCAGTACAGTTTCAGTATACAGTTGGTTCTCTTTATTTGGTACGCTGGTAAAGAGGACTGTTTTTGCCCCCATTTCTTTAGCATCTAACAAGCTGTCCAGAATAGATTGAGTAGCTCCAGATAGTGAAAAACCTAGAACCAAGCACTTGTCATCCATGATACTAGTAGTCCAAGCAAAGCCATCTTGATCGGTTATAGCTTCACAGACCACCCCTAAACGCATAAAGCGTAGTTTCATCTCACGAGCGACAAGTCCAGAGCTTCCGGTGCCAAAAAAATAAACTCTTTCAGCATCTTCAATCATATTAGCTATTCGTTCAATTTGATTTTCATTAATTAATTCCTGAGTTTGCTCTCGCATATTGCTATAGCTTCTGAGAACTCCTTGGATAAGAGGATTTTGGGTCGATAGCTGAAGATTTTGGTTATCGATTTGATGTTGGTATTGGAAAATAAATTCTCTATAGCCAGTAAAACCACACTTTTTAGCAAAACGGGTTAGGGCAGCTTGGGAAATATGTAGTTTTTGAGCTACGTTTTGTGATGATAAATCATCCTGTATCGTATCGACCTGTAAGAAATAGCGAGCAATTTCTTGCTCTAATTCAGTTAATTCATCAAAGTGGAGATCAATAATAGAGGGAATATCTTGATTGTTCATGGGCTTCCTTTGTATGATTTATATTAAATTAAAAGTCAGAAATTTCTATTGGTTAATATTATTATACCATATAAAATAATGATAATTAAATAAAAAAGAAAAGCTCTTTTAAAAATCAAATAAAGTACTCCCATTTTCCATAATTTTCTCCTCAAATTGTGGTACAATGAAAAGTAAGATTTAAAATAGAAATGAGGCTGATTTGTATGAGAAAATTTAACAGCCATTCGATTCCGATTCGGCTTAATTTATTGTTTTCAATTGTCATTTTACTCTTTATGGCCATCATTGGTCGCCTGCTTTATATGCAGGTTTTGAACAAGGATTTTTATGAGACAAAACTTGCATCGGCTAGTAAAACAAAGGTGACTACTAGCTCGGCTCGGGGCGAAATTTATGATGCCAGTGGCAAGCCTTTGGTTGAAAATACTGTGAAACAAGTTGTTTCCTTTACCCGAAACAACAAAATGACGGCTGCAGATTTGAAAGAAACAGCCAAGAAGTTGCTAGCCTATGTGGGAGTTTCTTCCCCAACATTGACTGATAGACAGTTGGCGGACTATTACCTAGCAGATCAAGATGTCTATAAGAAAGCAGTGGAAAGTTTACCACGTGAGAAGCGACTTGATTCTGATGGCAATCAATTATCTGAATCCGAACTTTACAATAACACTGTTGAAAGTATCGATCCGAGTCAATTGACTTACTCGGATGACGAAAAGAAAGAAATTTATCTTTTTAGCCAACTCAACGCAGTTGGAAATTTTGCGACAGGAACCATTGCGACAGATTCCTTGACAGATACACAGATTGCCTTGATTGCTTCGGATTCTAAGAGTTTACCTGGTATCAGTATTTCAACCTCGTGGGATCGCAAGGTTCTAGAAACTTCACTTTCTTCTATAGTAGGAAGTGTATCCAGTGAAAAAGCTGGTCTCCCAGCTGAAGAAGCAGATTCCTATCTTAAAAAGGGTTATTCTCTAAATGACCGTGTTGGGACTTCTTATCTAGAAAAACAATATGAAGAAACCTTGCAAGGAAAACGATCGGTGAAAGAAGTTCACCTAGACAAGTACGGTAACATGGAAAGTGTCGAAAATATCGAAGCTGGTACCAAAGGGAACAATATTAAACTGACCATTGATTTGGCCTTCCAAGATAGTGTGGATGCTTTGCTGAAAAGTTATTTCAATTCCGAGCTAGGAAATGGTGGAGCCAAGTATTCTGAGGGTGTGTATGCAGTTGCTCTAAATCCAAAAACAGGTGCTGTGTTATCCATGTCAGGGATCAAACATGACCTGAACACGGGAGAGTTAACACAGGATTCCTTGGGAACTGTGACCAATGTCTTTGTACCCGGTTCGGTTGTTAAGGCCGCTACCATCAGCTCAGGTTGGGAAAATGGTGTTTTATCAGGAAACCAAACCTTAACAGATCAGCCTATTGTTTTCCAAGGTTCAGCTCCAATTTATTCTTGGTATAAATTGGCATATGGATCTTTTCCTATTACAGCTGTGGAAGCCTTGGAGTATTCATCTAATGCTTACGTGGTTCAAACCGCTCTTGGAATCATGGGCCAGACCTATCAACCAAATATGTTTGTTTTAACTAACAATTTAGAATCCGCTATGGGGAAACTTCGTTCGACATTTGCGGAATATGGTCTTGGAGCCTCAACAGGCATTGACCTTCCATATGAGTCAACTGGTTTTATTCCAAAAGAGTATAATTTCGCTAATTACATTACCAATGCATTTGGTCAGTTTGATAACTACACCCCAATGCAATTGGCCCAGTACGTTGGCACAATTGCCAACAACGGTGTTCGGATTGCGCCCCACATTGTTGAGGGGATTTATGGAAATAATGAACAAGGTGGTTTAGGAGATTTAATTCAATCTATTGATACCAAGGAAATGAATAAAATTAATATTTCTGAGTCTGATGTTTCCATCCTCCAACAAGGATTTTATCAAGTGTCACATGGTGGTAGTGCTTTGACAACCGGTCGTGCCTTTTCAAATGGCTCAGCGGTATCCATTAGTGGAAAAACAGGTACTGCCGAAAGTTATGTTGAGGGTGGTCAAAAAGCTAACAATACCAATGCTGTGGCCTATGCACCATCAGATAATCCTCAAATCGCGGTCGCAGTCGTTTTTCCTCATAACACCAATCTGACAAACGGTGTCGGACCTTCCATTGCACGTGACATTATCAATCTTTATAACCAACACCATCCAATGAATTAGAAAGGAACTTATGCTTTATCCAACACCTATTGCTAAGCTAATTGACAGCTACTCTAAGTTACCAGGTATCGGGATTAAGACGGCTACACGTCTGGCTTTTTATACCATTGGAATGTCTGATGACGACGTCAATGAATTTGCCAAAAATCTCCTTTCTGCTAAGCGGGAATTGACCTACTGTTCTATTTGTGGACGTTTGACAGACGACGATCCTTGTTCTATCTGTACCGATCCGACTCGTGACCAGACGACGATTTTAGTTCTCGAAGATAGTCGCGATGTGGCAGCCATGGAGAATATCCAAGAATACCATGGACTCTATCATGTTCTGCATGGTCTCATTTCTCCTATGAATGGTATCAGTCCGGATGATATCAATCTCAAGAGTCTCATGACTCGTCTGATGGATAGTGAGGTTTCAGAGGTAATCGTAGCAACCAATGCCACAGCAGATGGGGAAGCTACTTCCATGTATCTTTCCCGCTTACTCAAGCCAGCTGGGATCAAGGTTACGCGCCTGGCACGAGGCCTTGCTGTGGGAGCAGATATCGAGTATGCGGACGAAGTGACCCTCTTACGGGCTATTGAAAATCGGACAGAGTTGTAAGTGTAGACAAATTTACGAACTCCATTCATTTATAAAAAAATCAAGGAGGCTGAAAATCGTTCCTATCGGCCTCTTTTTGTATAGTGTGATGAGTAGGATCAGGTTCAAGTTTTAAAAAAACAAGCAAATATGATATACTAAAGAGCGAGTATTCTAGTAGAATTAGGACAAATAATATGAAACAAACGATTATTCTTTTATATGGTGGACGGAGTGCGGAACGCGAAGTCTCTGTCCTTTCAGCGGAAAGTGTCATGCGTGCGGTTAACTACGATCGTTTCACAGTCAAGACTTTCTTCATCAGCCAGTCAGGTGACTTTATTAAAACGCAAGAATTTAACCAGACTCCAGGTCAAGAGGATCGTCTTATGACCAATGAAACCATTGATTGGGATAAGAAAGTTGCACCAAGTGCCATCTACGAAGATGGTGCAGTGGTCTTCCCAGTCCTCCATGGTCCGATGGGAGAAGATGGCTCTGTTCAAGGCTTCCTCGAAGTTTTGAAAATGCCTTATGTTGGTTGTAACATATTGTCATCTAGCCTTGCCATGGACAAAATCACGACCAAGCGTGTGTTAGAATCTGTCGGTATTGCCCAAGTTCCTTATGTGGCCATTGTCGAAGGTGATGATGTGACTGCTAAAATTGCCGAAGTTGAAGAAAAATTGACTTATCCAGTCTTCACAAAACCATCAAACATGGGGTCAAGTGTCGGTATTTCTAAGTCTGAAAATCAAGAGGAACTCCGTCAAGCTTTGAAACTTGCCTTCCAATATGACAGCCGTGTCTTAGTTGAGCAAGGAGTGAATGCCCGTGAAATCGAGGTTGGTCTCTTGGGCAACTACGATGTCAAAAGTACGTTGCCAGGAGAAGTTGTCAAAGATGTTGCCTTTTATGACTATGATGCCAAGTATATTGATAACAAGATTACTATGGATATTCCAGCCAAGATCAGTGATGATGTGGTAGCTGCCATGCGTCATAATGCAGAAACGGCCTTCCGTGCCATTGGTGGCCTCGGTCTCTCTCGTTGCGATTTCTTCTATACAGATAAGGGCGAGATTTTCCTAAACGAGCTCAATACTATGCCAGGTTTCACCCAGTGGTCTATGTATCCACTACTTTGGGACAATATGGGAATCAGCTACCCAGACCTAATCGAGCGTTTGGTTGACCTTGCCAAGGAAAGTTTTGACAAGCACGAAGCGCATTTGCTATAAAAATGAAAGAGAGGGTAGAAGCCAGAACCATCACTGTAAGGTGATTAGAGTTCTCGGGCTTCAACCCTTTTTAAAGGAGTAGAAATGAAACTTACAATTCACGAAGTTGCTCAAGTTGTTGGAGCTAAAAATGATGTTAGTCTTTTTGCGGACGTTCAGTTAGAAAAAGCTGAGTTTGACAGTCGTTTGATTGGGACTGGAGATTTATTTGTGCCACTTAAAGGTGCGCGTGATGGCCATGACTTTATCGAAACAGCCTTTGAAAATGGTGCAGCAGTAACCTTGTCTGAGAAAGAGGTCGCAAATCATCCTTATATTTTAGTAGACGATGTTTTGACTGCTTTTCAACAACTAGCTGCCTATTATCTTGAAAAAACGGCTGCTGATGTCTTTGCAGTTACAGGTTCAAATGGCAAGACAACCACTAAGGATATGTTGGCGCATTTACTGTCAACAAGATACAAGACCTACAAAACACAAGGAAACTACAATAACGAGATTGGCCTTCCCTACACAGTTCTTCATATGCCTGAAGGAACAGAAAAGTTGGTCTTGGAGATGGGGCAGGATCACTTGGGCGATATTCATCTTTTGTCTGAATTGGCTCATCCAAAGACAGCCATTGTGACCTTTGTTGGAGAAGCACATTTGGCCTTTTTCAAAGACCGTTCAGAGATTGCTAAAGGAAAAATGCAAATTGCAGATGGTATGGCATCGGGTTCTTTGCTTTTGGCACCAGCCGACCCGATTGTAGAGGACTACTTGCCAGCGGATAAAAAGGTGGTCCGTTTTGGACAAGGAGCTGAGCTGGAAATCACTGACTTGATTGAGCGCAAGGATAGTCTGACCTTTAAGGCTAATTTCTTGGAACAAGCCCTTGATTTGCCAGTGACTGGTAAGTACAATGCCACTAATGCTATGATTGCATCCTATGTTGCCCTGCAAGAAGGAGTGACTGAGGAGCAGATTCGTCAGGCCTTCCAAAATCTTGAATTGACTCGTAATCGTACCGAGTGGAAGAAAGCAGCCAATGGAGCAGATATTTTGTCTGATGTATACAATGCCAATCCAACTGCTATGAAGCTGATTTTAGAGACTTTTTCTGTCATCCCAGCCAATGAAGGGGGCAAGAAAATCACTGTCTTGGCAGACATGAAGGAACTGGGTGACCAGTCCGTTCAGCTCCATAACCAGATGATTTTGAGCCTCTCACCAGACATGCTTGATACCGTGATTTTCTATGGAGAAGATATTGCAGAATTGGCCCAACTTGCCAGTCAAATGTTTCCAATCGGCCAAGTTTACTACTTCAAAAAAACAGCTGACGAGGACCAATTTGAAGATCTAGTCAAGCAGGTTAAGGAAAGTCTCAGTGCCAATGATCAAATCTTGCTCAAGGGCTCTAACTCCATGAATCTAGCTAAGCTGGTAGAAAGTTTAGAAAATGAATGCTAGTGATTTTGTCAAGTATTTGCAAAGAATGATTGCCCTTACAGATACAGGACTAACCTTTACAAAAGATCCTTTTGACCGTGAGCGTTATGAGGACTTGCGAAGTCTGTTATCTGAAATGTTGAATCAAGCATCAGACCTTGATGCGGAAGAAGTGGCAGAAGTCTTGAAACCAACTTTCGCTTATGCAACTCCTTTAATGGATGTTCGTGCTTGGATTGTTGAGGATGAAAAAGTATGTCTAGTTAGGGGACAAGGAGAGGATAGTTGGGCTTTGCCAGGTGGCTTTGGTGAGGTTGGCTATTCTCCAACCGAAAATATTCTCAAGGAGATTGAAGAAGAAACAGGTTTTACAGCAAAAGCTGAAAGGTTACTTGCAGTTTTTGATACCAATCGTTTCCAACTACAGAGCAAACAATATACAAAATTTGTCTTTGAATGTAAGCTTCTTGATGGACAATTCCAAGAAAATCAAGAAATTGCAGACCTTCAATTTTTTGCCATTGACCAACTGCCAGCCTTATCTGAAAAACGCATTACCAAGGAGCAAATAGAGATTCTTTGGCAGGTTTATCAAGGTCAGAGGGAGCAATATCTTGACTGAGAAGATGATTATCGTATTTCAAAATCCATTTTTGACAAATAGCATGGTATAATAATATGCAGGAAAATTTTGAATCATGAGGAAGACTAGATGAATTTATGGGACATTTTCTTTACGACTCAGGCAACAGAGCCACCTAAGTTTGATCTTTTTTGGTATGTTAGCCTCTTTACTCTCTTAGCCTTAACTTTTTATACAGCCTATCGCTATCGTGAAAAGAAGGTTTACCAACGATTTTTCCAAATCTTGCAAGCTGTTCAGTTGATCCTACTTTATGGCTGGTATTGGGTTAATCATATGCCACTATCAGAAAGCTTACCCTTTTACCATTGCCGTATGGCCATGTTTGTGGTACTTTTGCTTCCTGGTCAGTCCAAATATCGGCAGTATTTTGCATTGCTAGGGACATTAGGAACATTAGCAGCCTTTGTTTACCCAGTGCCAGATGCCTATCCATTCCCCCATATTGCCATTTTATCCTTTATCTTTGGGCACTTAGCTCTCTTGGGGAACTCACTGGTTTATCTCTTGAGACAGTATGATGCACGATTGCTAGATGTGAAAAGAATTTTTCTTATGACCTTTGGACTAAATGCTTTGATTTTTGTGGTCAATTTGGTAACAGGTGGAGATTACGGATTCTTGACAAAACCGCCATTGGTTGGGGATCACGGCTTAGTAGCTAATTATTTGATTGTTTCTCTGGCTTTGTCAGCAGCGATTACTTTGACTAAGAAAATCTTGGAACTATTTTTAGAACAAGAAGCAGAAAAAATGATTGCAAAGAAAGCTTAGAAATGAGCTTTCTTTTTTGGCGATAGACAGATTATTGTTGGCTACATAGAACAGAAAAATTCTTGTAAAGGAAAAGTTAAAAATTGGGGTAAATTCCCAAACTAACTTCCACCACTAATCCAAGTGGAAGTTAATCTGATAA
>CAUTUU010000020.1:0-28431 GCA_963541545.1 uncultured bacterium
AATAGGCTCCATAATATCTATAGGGGATTTACCCACTACAAATATTATAGAGCCCAAAAATCCTGCAAGGCACAAACTTGCAGGAAATTTTTTAGGGAACTATATACCAGTTTACACTAACCACAATATATAGTATTTACGAAAATCATGACCACCCGTCAAACGGGTGGTTTGTACCAGGGCTATAAGCCCAAATTACCAGCCAGCGCCTAAAGACGCTGGCTTTCACGTTGTTCAAGCCTTATTGCTCTTGACTCGTCACTTGCCTCTTAAAGAGGCTTTAGTATTACTTACCACTATCCCTAAAGGGATCTTTTACACTCAATTTATCTAGTGCTATATCATGCTTTTCCTGCTCCTGAATATACTTCTTAATTGTGGCTTCATTGAGTCCAACCGTACTCACATAATAACCTTCCGCCCAGAAATGCCGATTCCCAAACTTGTACTTGAGATTGGCGTGTTTGTCAAACATCATGAGTGCACTTTTTCCTTTTAAATAACCCATGAAACTCGAAACACTTATCCTTGGTGGAATACTTACTAACATGTGTACATGTTCTGGCATTAAGTGAACCTCGATAATTTCAACTCCTTTATAACTACACAAGCGATGAAATATTTCGCCTAAACTACTTCGATATTGATTATAGATAACTTTTCGTCTATACTTAGGGGTGAACACAATGTGATACTTACAGTGCCACTTTGGGTTCGATAAACTATGAGCCTTTTGTGCCATATTTTTCTCCTTTCGCTTTACAATTGGCTTAAACACCTTTATTGTATCGCGTTCGGAGTTTTTTTGGTATAACCTTCGACGCGCATCCGCATAGCGGGTGGTTTTTTTGTCTCGCACCTAACGGAGCGAGACGGACTAATAGTCGCATAATAACAAAAAAGACGACTTCCAAGCGGAAATCGTCTTTTAATTATTTAAGTAATTCATATTCAAAAATCTTTGGTAAAAGATAGGAGTTGTAATATTGTTTAAGTTCTTCCTTTAGAGATACAATATAACTATTTAAAATAGGGTATTTATAAATAGTCCTCTTATTTTTTCCTACTCCTTCCGTCCAAGATTTATTCAGTTGTTGTTCAATTTGATAAGTTCCATAAGTGTTTTGAGATGAAAATTCATCACATCCCTTCACTGCACTCATAATAAGCGACCATAAATTTAGCAATTTTTTTTCATCAGCATTTAGCTGATAGTTTTGTAATGCTTGAAATGCTATTGTTTTTGATTCAGGGAAATCAAGACAAAGCTCATTCCGATAGAAAACACCATCTTGCCCTTCAAAAGATAAACAATTATTTTTGTGTGATAGACAAGTATAAAGAAGACTAGCTTTTAAAAATTCTTTATCCATAAGATAGTCATTACCTCTATCAGATGATGTAAAGTAAAAATCTTTTTCAAACCAGTTGCTTTGAGGAAACATCTTTGTAGCAAATAATGGACAGACTTTTTCAAAGTTATCTTTTGTGATAAACATACCTCTCCCATTGAAATAAGCCAATCTTCCTAAATGAAATGAAGCAGAACCTTGACAAAAATAACCGAGAACGTTTGAATCATTGTAACTAATAGTATCTTGCTTTCGAACAACTGGATTCCCTTGATTATCACAAGAGACAATTGTATGAGATTTACCTATATATCTCTTGTTGTATGAAGAGAAAGGGCTGTTAATTTCTTTTACAGTTGAATCATTTAATTGTATTAACTGGCCATCTTTATCAATATCGTATGTCTTCAATACAAAATCTTTAGGAGGGTTATTTTTCCCATAAGACCATAGAACACAACTAATAGCTGATGGACTAGCATGGAAATGTTTTCTGTTGAAAAGAAAACCACTTTCAAAACGATGATGAGGTTTGTCGATTAGTCCAATAGATTTAAAGTATTTTACAGGAGAGAATACAATATAGCTATCTGTATCTTGCCTAAGATAATATTTAAAAGCAGACCAAATAAAGCGATTAGCAAAGTCTCTAACAGAGCTAATATTACTGTTTCTAAATGTATTTTTTGCATCTTTCATTTGCGTATAAACAAAAGATTCTTTATTTTTAGTAAGATGTTTATTTCCTTCTTCGTCATAATAAGCACGAATTGAAGAACTATCATCGTAAGGAGGATTTTCAAGTAGTATTATGGTGTATTTATCATCATTTACATACTGCATAATTAAAGGATTTTCAATATAATCTTTTGTCATTGCATCTGCATTGCTGATTTTACCGTTTTCATAGATAACATTTGCTTCTGTTGGTGGAATAATATTCTTTACTCTATCACCTATTCTTTCAGATAGTACCTTATACTCATAATATTCATACGTGCTGATTACGCAATGTGAAATCAGTTCCTCACCGTTTTTATCAAATTCCCCAATTAGAGCAGATTCCAAATTTCCAGTACCAGCACATCGGTCTATGATAACGTAGTCATTTCCATCTGGGACTTTAGCGACTGCTTCTTTTACAAGTTCAACTGCTTTTTGGCAGTAAATTTTAGGTGTATAGTATGCTCCCAAATCTTTTTTATTAAGCTTATCATTAAGGCAGTCCATAAGATATTTAAATTTTGTATTAGTTGCATGTTGGTAGCTATTTATTAAGCCTTTAAAGTGTCTTGGATCTCTAATTTCACCGTTAATATTTATTTTTCCTGTACCATCTCCTAAGAAATCCCCTTTTTTAGCAGTCGGCATTTCTCGATAGTATCTCTCTGCCCAACCAACAATACAATTTTCATCAATATCAATAGGCACATACCAATCTGTTATATTTTCAACCTTGTTGATAAGTAGTTTCTTCACCTTATCAGCATCAACTTGGTTAGAGTAGTCATAAATAGCGTGAGGGGTAACATCTTTTGAAAAAGCATCATTATCTTTTGAAGCTGAACCAATATAGATTGTTTGTATATCCTCTAAATAATCCTTTGAGTGATATTCATAAACTTTGCTACCATTCAGGTCAATTAGTAAAATCCTCGCAGGAACAGATTGCCCTTTCACCCTTAATTTTGATAGATACTTTATAGCTTGGAATAAAACCTTACCTGTATTAGTAATATTTAACTTAAATTCCAAAATATTCCCATGATAAACACCATCTGTATTATCAACTAATATCGAATTATCTTCTAAATAAGGAATTTTGAAATTTTTAAAAAATTCAATTTGCCCTTGTCTTTCTGATTCATAGTTCTGTTTAGGCAATGCAACCACCACCTTTCAAAACTTTCATTAAGACGGAAAAACGAAAAACTTTTTCACAAAAACGTGAAAAAGCCTGTTTTAGTGCTTGACAAAAAACACGTCTGATCACATAATCAGCGTGAGCTGTGAGCTGTGAGCTGTGAGCTGTGAGCTGTGAGTGCGTTCATACCAACCAATTCCTTTACTTTTTGATACTTTTATTATATCAAAATTTTGGAATTTTGTATAGTAGAACTTTACATTTTAATTGAAAAAGCCTGTTGTTTTCGATATAATAAAATTAAGAAGCGAGGAGTACTAGTTATGAAGTTTGAATTTAAGTCCTTATTTGATTTACAATCTGCTTTTCCTGACGAACAGTCATGTATAGACCATTTAGAAAATATAATTTGGGGTGACGTGATTATCAGCCCTTTTGATGCTACTTCAAAGGTCTACAAATGCAAAGGTAACAAATACCGCTGTAAAAATACTGGAAAATACTTCAATGTCAAAACTGGTACTCTTTTTGACAATACTAAAATTGAACTTCGTAAATGGTTCATGGCAATTTGGCTTGTGACTTCTCATAAAAAAGGGATTTCATCTGTGCAATTATCAAAAGATATTGGGGTTACGCAAAAAACAGCATGGTTTATGCTAGAGCGTATTCGTAAATGTTTCGGTACTGAGAATAACAATAGACTTGATGATGTTGTGGAGGTTGATGAAACCTATATTGGCGGTAAAAACAAGAACCGTCATAACTCTAAGAAAGTCAAAAATGCACAAGGACGTTCATTAAAGGATAAATCCGTAGTAGTTGGAATGGTTCAACGTCAAGGGAAAGTTAATGCTTATCATGTGCCAGATACAAAGACAAAAACATTGACCGAACAAATCGTCAAATACGTAAAGGAAACAGCTAAACTTTACACAGATGAATGGCTAGGTTATAATAAAATTGCAAAGATGTATCAACATGACTTTGTGAATCACAGTGCTTATGAGTATGTACAAGGAGATGTTTATACAAATACAATTGAAGGTTTTTGGGACGGACTGAAGCGTGGTGTATTGGGGATTTATCACTCGTGGTCTAAAAAATATCTTCAGGGCGATATAGATGAGTTTGTATTCCGTTATAATACTCGTGATTATTCGGATAGTCATATTACTTTCAAACTCCTGCATCCGCACTAAATATAGGGAGTTGATTGATGGCTACTAATGCACTGAATGATTTACATTTTGAATTGGAAAGGTCTATTGCTCGTAGAGTTGATAGTAAGCTGATTGGTTATCAGGTCAGCCTTTCAGATGGTTTTTACAATAAATACACCAAACTCTGGGATAAGACCTATTCCTTTGATTTTGTTACTGAACATCGTTCTTTTTATAGTCAACTGACAAAACGTTGTGTTTATGACGTACTTGGAGATGGTCAAAAGAAAATTGACAGAAAGGCTATTGCTAAACAAATGGCAGAGTTAGAAGCCTTGGTTGATATTGCAGAAAGTAAAGAGGAGTTTCAGAACTTTTTTGAGAAAAAATACAGTCTCAAATTTCCTGATTTGAACGATTGCATTTATCAGAAGAAAAAAGAGTTATCTGATTTTGACAAAAAACTTTGGATAGCAATGCACTATAACCCTAGAAAAAATGAGGGGGAATAATAATGACAAGATGATACGATTACATGATGAGAGCTAGTGAACATGCTGGAAGTGACGGTGATTTGTGGTTTCGCTATTTTTATAAGGTCATTAAAGATGAGGAAACTAAACTAACTACTGATGATGTAGAGCAATTGTTAAAAAATCCTACCTTAACACCTTTTCGAAAAATAACCCTTCAAGATGCATTGACAGACGGAATGCATACAAGGGAACATATTTTACAGGCGAACCGTAAAAGTAAGCCAAAAGATATCTTGAATTTGTTTAGAGAAGGAAACTAGATAGCGGACAAGATAAAAGTAAGCAGGATGCTGGGGAAATTATTAAACTAGTAAAAATTCGTTCTATAAAAGATATTATTAATAAACTCAAAGAATATAGTTTTCAACCAAACCTCTCATTGATATTGAAAGTATTTGATATGGCCTATGGTATGGAGTGGTTGGCGGAATATATGAGTGAACATTATAAAGAATTTAGACATTATTAAAGGCGACCTCCAAACGGAAATCGCCTTTTTTAATATTCTCGAAAATACTATATTTTATGTCTAGTGTAAACTGATATATAGTTCCCATTTTTTACTCTAAACGACCATCTTGACGATAGGCGATATCTGGTTGCCAAGTCCATTTGGCACCGAATTTTTCAAGTAAGTCAAAGCTAGCTTGAGGTCCCATGCTTCCAGCTTTATAGTCATGAAGTGGGGCACCATTTTCAGCCCAGAGTTCTTCGATACGGTCAATCAACTTCCATGACGCACCAACTTCATCCCAGTGGCTAAAGTTAGTTGAGTTGTTATTTAAGACATCATAAATCAATTTTTCGTATGGTTCTGGAGAAGCACCAGTTGCAGTCGCATCTGTACGGTAATCAAGTGAGTTAGGAGCCAAGTTGAATTCTTCTCCTACTTGCTTCCCATTTAGGCTAAGAGAGAAGCCTTCTGTTGGTTGGATATAGATGGTCAAAATGTTTGGAGCAAGTGGTTCTCCAAAGATAGAGTCCATTTGTTTAAAGACGATGTTGACATGAGTTCCTTTTTCAGTCAGACGTTTACCAGTACGGAAGAAGAATGGAACACCACGGAATCGATCACTGTCTACAAAGAAGGCACCAGATGCAAAAGTTTCTGTTGTAGATTCTGGATTCACATTTGGCTCGCTACGATAAGAGATGTATTTCATGCCATCAATCTTACCAGAACGGTATTGACCACGGATAAAGTGTTCTTTAAGCTCTGCATCCGTTGGATGATAGAGGTTTTTAAAGACCTTAATCTTCTCAGCACGAATCTCGTCTTTTGTGAAGCTTGTTGGCTTATCCATGGCAAGGAGGGAAAGTAGTTGCAAAGTATGGTTTTGTACCATGTCGCGGAGGGCACCAGATTGGTCATAGTAGCCACCACGTTCTTCTACACCCAAGCGCTCTGCAAAGGTAATTTGAACATTGTCGATAAAGTCCTTATTCCAAACGTTTTCAAAAATCAGGTTGGCAAAGCGAACTGCAAAGATACTTTGGATCATTTCCTTACCAAGATAATGGTCAATACGGAAAATTTGTTCTTCGTTAAATGTCGCTAGGAGTTCGTCATTCAACTTACTTGCAGTTGCATAGTCTGTACCAAATGGTTTCTCAACGATTAAACGCTCAAAACCTTTACCGTCTACAATGTTTTCAGACTTAAGGTGTTTAGCAATCGTTCCAAAGAATTGAGGAGCCATAGACAAGAAGAAGAGCTTGTTGTGTTCAGCTTGGTACTTGTCATTTAGTTCAGCCTGCAATTGACGTAGAGCAATGTAGTGTTCTGTATCATTGACATCATGGCTTTGATAGTAGAAGTGGCTAGCAAACTCCTGAGCCTGTTCGGTACTATCTGCCAAATCAAGGATAGATTCAACCACTACAGATTCAAAATATTCCTTGCTCCAAGGACGACGGGCAGTTCCAATGACAGCAAAGTGCTCGGAAAGATTGCCGGATTTATATAGTCTAAAAAGGGAAGGGTAGAGCTTGCGTTTAGCCAGGTCTCCACTCGCACCGAAAATTGTAACAATAACCTTAGATGACATCTAGCTACCTAATTTCTATTTTTATTCCTAGTCTTGCTAGGTATGAGGAAATCTCATTTCATAAATTTAATTCTAACATAATTTTCCGAAAAATCAAAAAATCCAATACGAGATAGAAAAAAACTGCAAGGAAATCCTTACAGTTTGAGTTTAGACGTTTAAGACCTTGTCCAAGAAATCTTTCAGACGTGGGTGTTGTGGGTTATCAAAGATTTGATCAGGTGTTCCGTCTTCAAGGAACTCGCCATCTGCAGTAAAGATAACGCGGTTGGCAACCTGACGGGCAAATCCCATCTCATGGGTTACGATAATCATGGTCATGCCTTGCTCAGCCAATTCCTTCATAACGTTTAGTACGTCTCCGACCATCTCAGGGTCAAGGGCAGAAGTTGGTTCATCAAAGAGCATGATGTCTGGATTCATTGCTAGTCCACGAGCGATAGCCACACGTTGTTTTTGACCACCGGATAGGCTATCTGGGTTGGCATTAGCTTTATCTGCTAGCCCAACCTTTTCAAGCAACTCCATTCCCAATTTCTCAGCTTCTTCCTTAGTCATCAACTTGTGTTCAATAGGAGCAAAGGTGATATTGTCCAAAACAGACATGTGTGGGAAGAGGTTGAAGTGTTGGAACACCATCCCGATATTTTCACGGACGTGGTCAACGTTGGTTGTTTTTTCAGTTAAGTCATAACCGTTCACAGTGATGTGACCACTCGTAACTTCTTCTAGAAGATTAAGGCTACGAAGGAAGGTTGACTTACCAGAACCTGAAGGACCGATGATACAAACAACATCTCCTTCATAGAACTTAGTCGTAATTCCTTTTAGGACTTCATTTTTTCCATAGTGTTTGTGTAAATCATTTACATCAATTTTTAATTTTGCCATTAACGAATCCTCTTTTCTAAGCGTTTCGCTAGTCTAGTCAAAAGTGTGATAATTACAAGATAGAAGATAGCAAGGATTGCATACATCTTGAAACTTTGGTAGTTACGGGCAATGATAATCTTACCAGTTTGGAAGAGTTCAACCAAACCGATAGCAGATACGATAGTTGTATCTTTAAGAGCGATAACGAATTGGTTAACAAAGTTTGGCAACATCAATTTAGTTGCTTGTGGCAAGATAATCTTACGCATGGTTTTTCCATAAGAGATACCCAAGCTTCGGCTGGCTTCCATTTGTCCAACTGGAACGGCCTGAATACCACCACGAACGATTTCAGCGATATAAGCAGCTGCATTGAGAGATAGGGCAATGGTACCAGCTACAAAGTCGTTAATTGGGCTTTGTTGGCCTGTGATAGACTCGATAAAGTTTGGAATTCCCCAGAAGATGAAGGCTGCAAGAATCATCAATGGAATACCACGGATAACGTCAACGAAAATCTCAGAGATCACACGAAGAGATTTGTATGGGCTAACGCTAAACATACCGAAGATAATCCCGATGACAATGGCAATAGCAAACGAGATAAGAGCTAGAGCAAGAGTGATACCAAGACCACTAAGGAGTTGTTTGTAGTTGTTTTGAAGCAAGCCCCAGATAGTTGTTTCGTCAACAGTGCTTGTTGAAGCAGTTGATGATTCACTAGCTAGGTATTTATCAAGAATTTTTTGGAATTCACCGTTTGCTTTAAGGTTTGCAAGTCCGTTATTGAACATTTGGATCAATTCTGGATTTGCTCCTTTTTTAACAGCAAAGGCTGTTTCACCGATTGGAGTTCCAGCGATTGGAGTTTTCAATTTTTGCCCTTGGCTGATAGAATATTTGAGAACAGGCTCATCATCCATAACGGCATCAATGGCACCAGTATTTAAACTGTCATACATTGATGAACCATCAGCGAAGGTTTTAATTTTGTAACCGTATTTGCTTTGATTTTCTGTTAGGAAGGTTTGAGAAGCAGTTCCGTTTTTAACACCGACTGTCTTTCCTTTCAAATCTTCATAAGAAGCAATGGTACTTGATTCTTTGACACCAAGGATAGTATTAGCAGTATAATATGATTCTGAGAAGTCAAAAGTTGCCTTGCGAGCATCTGTGACAGACATACCAGCAATGATACCATCTGCTTGACCAGCTTGGACAGCACTGATAGCGGCATCGAAACCAGGGTTGGTAACTTCAATTTCGAAACCTTGGTCTTTAGCGATGGCCTTAATCAATTCCATATCAATACCAGTAAATTGGTTGCTTGAATTTTGGAAAACAAAAGGTGCAAAAGAAGAATCGCTGGCAATGATGTATTTAGCTTTTACAGGAATAGCTTTTAGGCCTGCTAGAGTAGTCGTAGTTGGTACTGCTGAAGATGATGAAGCAGTCCATTTCTTGATGATTTTATCAAGACTACCATCTTTTTTCATTTCAGCCAAGGCTTGGTTAAATTCAGTAACTAAGTGCTCGTATTTGCTTCCTTTTTTAACACCGAAAGCAAAGCTACCTACAGCTTCACCATCCATTTCAATATGGAGGTCTTGACCTTGGTTGATGGCATACTCGATAACAGGTTTGTCATCCATCATGGCATCGATGGCACCAGCACTTAAGCTGTTGTTCATCAAATCACCAGTGTCAAATGTTTTAATAGTAAAACCGTATTTATCTTTAATCGTTTCTAGGAAACGTTGAGCCGCTGTTCCGTTTTTTACACCAACAGTTTTACCAGACAATTGGTCGTATTTGCTAATCTTGTGTGCCTTTGTAGTTGCAATGACAACTTTTGTATCATAGTAAGTATCAGACATGGTGAAGACTTTTTCACGTTCTTTGGTCTTTGTCATCCCTGCCATGATAGCGTCAGCTTGACCAGCTTGAACCGCATTTACCGCTGCGTCAAATCCAGGATAGGACATCTGAATGTTCCATCCTTTAATCTCAGCGACTTTGTTGATAATGTCAACATCAATTCCTTTATAAGTTTGATCTGAATCTTTAAACTCAAAAGGTGCATAGGCGGTATCAGAAACAATCTTAATCGTCTCTGCTTTGGCAATACCTAATGAGAAAATTGGGAATAAAATTAGCAAAAATGCTAGAAATTTTTTCTTCATTTTTAGTCTCCTTTTCCGAATATTTTCCCATTATATCAGAAAAAGTAAAAAAAGGCAAATTTTTATATTTTTGTGTCAGAAAATATAACATTGGTTTTTCCTTTTCTTTCTTGAATTGCTACCATAAAGTGCTATAATAATAGTATATAATAGAAGAAAAGAGGACGGAGATATGAAGAACAAAAGAATTTTTAAAGACTTCCAAGCCTCAAAAATGAGTTTAAACATTTACACAAGTCCTTTGTTAGCCTTTGTTTTTGTCTTCATAGGGGAGTTTGTGGCTTATACTCTGTATGGTATTAGTTTGTTAGCTTTCATCGGACTTGCTAGAAATTTTGGAGAGGCTGGTCAAGCTTTTGCTACCTACTTGCAAACCTTGCAGCAGAGCTTGATGGATAAAACAAGTGACTTTCGTTTAATTTTAGAATTGCTGTCCTTTGGTTTCGTTCTCAATACTGTGTTCAGATGGACTAGAAAAGTTGAGAAAAGACCTATTCGAACTTTAGGATTTTATAAAGAAAATTTCTTCAGCAATCTTCTTAAAGGATTTGGCTTAGGCCTGGCACTTTTTCTTCTGACCTTGTTAGGTTTAGTAGCTTTAGGGCAATATCGTTTTGAGTCTATTCACTTGAATCCTTATTCGCTTGCCTTTGTCATTTTTACCATTCCATTTTGGATTTTACAGGGGACTACAGAAGAAGTGGTGGCCCGTGCTTGGCTCCTTCCTCAATTGGCTTCCAGAACCAATCTAAAACTAGCTGTTCTTATATCTAGCCTATTTTTTACCCTGCTTCATGCGGGAAATTCTGGTCTTACCCCTCTATCTCTAGTGAATCTCTTTTTATTCGGAGTTGCCATGTCACTTTACCTACTCAAAACCGATACAGTTTGGGGTGTAGCAGGTATTCATGGGGCCTGGAATTTCGCTCAGGGCAATCTTTTTGGGATTTTAGTTAGCGGTCAGCCGTCTGGAACATCGCTGATGACCTTTTTACCACGAGGCGATCAGAGCTGGTTATCAGGTGGCTCTTTTGGAATTGAAGGTTCTATCATGACAAGCCTGGTTTTGCTACTGCTAATTGTCTATCTAGCTTATCAATTAAAGAAAGAAAATGAAAGGATGTGACTTACGTCCGTCCTTTTCTTCGTGAAAATGTTACAAGTATGCTAAAATAGGAATAGCACATCGAGAGAGGATTCTTATGATTAACCGCATTACAGATAATCAATTTAAACTAGTATCAAAATATCAACCATCAGGAGACCAACCTCAAGCTATCGAACAGTTGGTAGATAATATCGAGGGAGGTGAAAAAGCTCAGATTCTGATGGGGGCGACTGGTACAGGGAAGACCTATACCATGAGTCAGGTCATTTCCAAAGTCAATAAACCCACTCTGGTCATCGCCCATAACAAAACCCTAGCTGGGCAGCTCTATGGGGAGTTTAAGGAATTTTTCCCTGAAAATGCTGTTGAGTACTTTGTGTCTTACTATGATTATTACCAGCCAGAAGCCTATGTCCCTTCTAGCGACACCTATATTGAAAAGGATAGCTCTGTCAATGACGAGATTGACAAGCTCCGCCACTCAGCTACCTCAGCCCTTTTGGAGCGTAATGATGTCATTGTTGTGGCCTCAGTCTCTTGTATCTATGGTTTAGGTTCGCCCAAGGAATACGCCGACAGTGTTGTAAGTCTGCGTCCAGGTCTGGAAATTTCTCGTGATAAACTCTTGAATGACTTGGTTGATATTCAGTTTGAACGCAATGACATTGATTTCCAACGCGGAAGATTCCGTGTTCGTGGGGATGTGGTGGAGATTTTTCCAGCTTCCCGTGATGAACATGCTTTTCGGGTAGAGTTTTTCGGGGATGAGATTGACCGTATCCGCGAAGTGGAGGCTCTGACAGGTCAGGTGTTGGGAGAAGTGGATCATTTGGCTATTTTCCCAGCTACTCACTTTGTTACCAATGACGACCATATGGAAGTTGCCATTGCCAAGATTCAGGCAGAATTAGAAGAGCAACTAGCTGTCTTTGAGAAGGAAGGTAAATTGCTTGAAGCCCAGCGCTTGAAACAGCGGACAGAGTATGATATCGAAATGCTGCGTGAGATGGGCTATACCAACGGGGTTGAGAACTATTCACGTCACATGGATGGACGGAGTGAAGGAGAACCTCCTTATACGCTTCTCGATTTCTTCCCAGATGATTTCTTAATCATGATTGACGAGAGTCACATGACTATGGGGCAGATCAAGGGTATGTACAATGGTGACCGTTCGCGTAAAGAAATGCTGGTTAATTATGGTTTCCGTTTGCCATCAGCTTTGGACAATCGACCTCTCCGTCGTGAGGAGTTTGAAAGCCATGTACACCAGATTGTTTACGTTTCAGCGACACCAGGCGACTACGAAAATGAACAGACCGAGACAGTGATTGAGCAAATCATTCGTCCAACTGGGCTTCTAGACCCAGAGGTGGAAGTCCGTCCGACTATGGGACAGATTGATGACCTCTTAGGTGAAATCAATGCCCGTGTAGAAAAGAACGAACGAACCTTTATTACCACCTTGACCAAGAAAATGGCAGAAGACTTGACCGACTACTTCAAGGAAATGGGCATCAAGGTCAAGTACATGCACTCGGATATCAAGACTTTAGAGCGGACGGAGATTATCCGTGACCTGCGCTTGGGTGTCTTTGATGTCTTGGTCGGAATCAATCTTCTCCGTGAAGGGATTGACGTTCCTGAGGTAAGCTTGGTTGCTATTCTCGATGCTGACAAGGAAGGCTTCCTTCGTAATGAACGTGGACTCATCCAGACTATTGGCCGTGCTGCCCGTAACAGTGAAGGTCATGTCATCATGTATGCGGACACCGTTACCCAATCTATGCAACGTGCTATCGATGAAACGGCACGCCGTCGCAAAATCCAGATGGCTTATAATGAAGAACATGGTATCGTACCACAAACTATTAAGAAAGAAATCCGTGACCTGATTGCTGTAACTAAGGCAGTTGCCAAGGAAGAGGATAAGGAAGTCGATATCAATAGCCTCAACAAACAAGAACGCAAAGAACTCGTCAAGAAACTGGAGAAACAAATGCAAGAAGCCGTTGAGGTGCTTGACTTTGAACTCGCAGCTCAGATTCGTGATATGATGCTGGAAGTGAAGGCGTTGGGGTAGGGGAATGTTATGAATATTTTAGTTATCAATGGACATCCTGATAAAGAAAGCTACTGTCAAGCAATTTTTCGAACGATTGTAGAAAATATAGATTCAAAGAAACATGAACTTGAAATGATTAATCTTAATGCAGAAGAGTTTGATCCTGTTTTACGTTATGGTTACCGACAAAGGATGGAGGAAAATCCGTTTATACTACGCTCTCAAGAATTAATCCAGTGGGCAGATCATTTCATTTTTGTTTATCCAATTTGGTGGAGTAGTATGCCTAGTTTATTGAAGGGTTGGATTGATCGTGTTTTCACGCCAGGCATTGCATACTCTGCAAATAATCGAGGAAGCTTTATTTTGAACTACTTGAGAGGTAAACAGTTCAAAAAGTTACTAAAAGGAAAAACAGCTAGTATCTATGCAACCTCCATGGCACCAACTTGGTGGTACAAAGTATTTTCAGGTCCGATTAACATTCCAGATAGTTATGGAATATCAGTATTAAAGAATGCTGTATTGAATCATTGTGGTATAAAAACAAAGAGGGTTTCAATCTTAGGAGAGTTAGGACGTGAAGTGAATACAAGTTCAACAAGAGAAAAATTTCTACAAAAAGTAGCAAAGGAAGTCAGACTGTTGGATTAAGGAGAAGAAAATAAATGACGGTTATTATCAAATCAATGGAAACTCCTGAAGAGATAGAAGGTAAATCCCTTGTTCACTGGCAAACGTGGAGAGAAGCTTATGACGACCTTTTGCCTGCAGAATTTCAGGAGACAATGACATTAGAAAGGTGTCGATTCTTCAGTCAAAAGTATCCAGAAAATACATTGATTGCGATGGATGGTATGAAGGTAGTTGGTTTTATCAGTTATGGAAACTTTCGTGATGAGATTATTCAAGCTGGTGAAATTATTGCTTTATATGTTTTAAAAGACTATTATGGAAAAGGTATCGCACAAAAGTTAGTTAGAGAAGCTTTGACTGCTCTTAATCATTTTTCTGAAATTTTCTTATGGGTATTGAAAGATAATAAGCGCGCCATAGCTTTCTATCAAAAAATAGGCTTTACTTTTGATGGACAAGAAAAGATGCTTGAACTTGGAAAGCCCATAAAGGAAAAACGGATGGTATTCTATTCTAAATAATTTTAAAAAGTAGAAGCTAATGGTACTGGTACCAATTCTGAAAATGTAATAAATTAGAAAGTGAGTCTATGTATGTCCCGTTCCCAATTAACAATTTTAACAAACATTTGTCTAATAGAAGACCTCGAAACGCAACGTGTGGTTATGCAGTATCGCGCTCCTGAAACCAATCGCTGGTCTGGTTATGCCTTTCCTGGAGGCCATGTAGAAAATGGCGAGGCTTTCGCAGAGTCTGTCATTCGTGAAATCTATGAAGAAACAGGATTAACTATCCAAAATCCTCAACTTGTCGGCATTAAAAATTGGCCACTAGATACAGGTGGGCGCTATATTGTCGTTTGTTATAAGGCAACTGAGTTCTCTGGTACCCTTCGCTCCTCAGATGAAGGAGAAGTTACTTGGGTGCAAAAAGACCAGATTCCAAACTTGGCTCTGGCCTATGATATGTTACCCTTGATGGAGATGATGGAAGCTCCTGACAAATCTGAATTTTTCTATCCTCGCCGTACAGAAGACGATTGGGAAAAGAAAATTTTCTAATCCTTTACTAAATAACCGAGCTGATCCAAGGCCTCCTCGATATAGTGGAGGTCTTGTTGTGTTTCGGCTTCAACTAGGTGGTAATGGATACCATCTGTCAATTCAGATAAAGGTTTAAAATCAGAATGCTCGACTTGTTCTAGAAAATGTTGAACGTCTCGGCGGCAAGACAGTTTCAGCAAGGTTTCAATTTCTCCATAAACGGGATGGTCAATCAAGGTATTTTGAACACGTCCTCCATTATCGACGATAGCAAGGAGTTCTTGACCGATTTCTTCAACTTCATGTTTGACTTTGAAAAGTTTGTGGACGTATGGATTGACATCAACTTGCTTATAGACGTAGCCACGATTGGTGGATAGGATAGGAGCGCCATCGGCTCTCAAAATTGCAATGTCCTGTACAATGACCTGACGTGTGACATGAAAATGTTCAGCCAAACTTTGGCCATTAAGGGCTTTAGGAGCTTCTTTCAAGAGTTGGAGCAGGGCTTGTTTGCGATCTTTTGTCATAGTTTTTCCTTTTAACTTAACGGCGTTTTCGAAGCACTTTATAGACAGCTAGTGCTAATGTATAGTCTACCATACTATGGATAATTGTGCCAAATCCAACTAGCACAAATAGAACATAAAACATATTTTCTACATTAGTGCCAGAAGTTGCGTAAAAAAGGACACAGGCTAATACTTCAGCAAGGGCGTGGATAATCGCCAAAACAAAGTTGAAAATCCAAGAAGATTTTGCTTTATCTAGGGTATCGGGGAATTTTTGTAGGTAAAGAGCCCCCAAAGTTCCAAAAAATATATGGGAAAAAGCTCGAAAAACGATAACCATGGGATATCCAGCCATCAAAAATCCAAAACTAGAAGCTATGATGACAAAAATTGCCATCAAGGGCGACAAGAACATAGCAATAAAAATAGCGATGTGGCTCCCCAAAGTGTAAGAAGCAGGTGGAATGACAATCTTAAAGGGCATAACAATCGGAATCAAAATCGCAATAGCCGTTAAGAGGGCTGTCATTGTCATAAATTGTGTCTTTTTCCGTGTGTTCATAAGAATCTCCTTTTTGTCTGTATATACACTAGTATAGTACAATAAAGAAGACAATAAAGCAAGGATTTACCTAGGTTTATAAGTCACCTTAAGTTAAAGATTTGGAAACATTTCACTAATAATAGTAATGATACAGAGCAAAATCTCCACCTTCAAGTATGAAAGCGGAGATTGTTTTTATTTCTTCAAAGTTTGCAGTCTTGGAACAATAGCTAGGGTTAGAACTGCGGAAATGACTAATTCGGCAATCGAATTTGTTGAGATAACAGTTGCTAGGAGTTTTTGGATATTACCATCAAAAACATTTCCAAAAAGGTAGAAAATTCCACCAAGTACAAAGACTGTGTTGGTAAGTGAACCAAGGGCACCAGCTAGAATCAGACCAGCCTTATTTTTCATCAGTTTATAGACTAGATAAGGAGTTAAACCAATCAAAATACGTGGGACGATGGCAATGATAGCTGAGTAAATGTTACCGTTTGGGACGAATGGTGAGAAGAGGTAGCTTGTAGGTAGAATTGTAATCGTGTTAACTGTCAAGCTAAGTAGCCCCATCAAAAATCCAAGTGTAACTCCAACTCGTGGACCGTAGATAATGCTAGCAATAATGACAGGAATATGAACAATGGTCGGTTTGATTGGAAATGGAAAAAGGTTAAAGATAAGTGAGCTTAGAAAGTGTATCACGAGCATGGTTGCAAAAAAGATAGCAATGGGTGCAATATTAGAGCGTTTTTTCATCGAGAGTTTCCTTTATTCTTTCTAAAATAATTGTGAGGTCGGCTAAAGCTCCTCGTCCATGGTCTCCGCAAGCTAGTAGGGATTCTTTTGGAGCAATCAGCTGATAGCAGTAGCTTTCTAATGTTTTCAGATTAGCCTGAGTTGCTGGATGGTCATACATTTTTGTATTCATAGCAGGTGCGATGAGTTTGGGAATATGACTTGGCAGGGCTAGAGCTGTACTGGTCACCATGTTGTCCGCAAAGCCGTGGGCTAGTTTTGCAATCGTGTTAGCAGTTGCAGGTGCTACGATAAACAGATCCGTTTTTTTTCCCAGTTCAATATGATTGACTTGATCTGGATAGGGTTCCTTCATGACATCCAGGTGGACGTAATTCTGTGAGAGTACCTGTAGTATCAAAGGTTGGATAAACTCTGTAGCAGCCTGAGTCATTAAGACAGTGACTTGATGGCCTTGTTTTTTTAGAGAACTGACTAAATCTGCCGACTTGTAAGAGGCGATTGACCCCGTTACAGCCAAGAGAATGTTTGCCATAGCTTTCCTTTCTAAGAATGGTAGGCTTGAATTTTTTCAAGGAGGAGTTTTGCAATTTCTTCTTTAGTCTGGACTGTTTGAAGGTGATCTTTCTCAACAAAGATTGCACGGTGCTGATCTGCTGAAATTTGAGTTAGGTCATTTGCGATAATCAAGTCTGCTTGGTTTTTGATAAGACTTTTTCTCGCAATGCCAACTAGATGGTCTTCGGTAACATCAACCAGCAGTTTGAAACCAATCAGATGAATAGCAGGATTCCATTCTTTGACTAGAGAGATGATTTTGGGTGTTTTTTTAAGGAACAAAACTTGAACCTCATCAGTTGAAGAAATCTTAGCCTGATGATTCTGCTTGTTTAAAAATTCCTCTAGATTGGAACTAGCCTGAACTTCCTCCAGCCCTGTCATATAAACAGGACTATAGTCTGATACAGCCATAGAATGAATCAAGACCTGATAATCCTTGACACGTTCTTGCATTTCTAGAAGAAGGTCGTTGGTATTATTAATTTCTCGAATACTTAGGTTGGGATGAGCTTCTGGCTTCAGAGCTCGTTTTGTCGTAATCAAACAAACTTCATGCCCTGCAACAAGCAAGGTTTCTGTGATGATTTTCCCCAAGCGACCTGTAGAATGGTTAGTGATAGAGCGGACGCTGTCGATAGCTTCACTGGTACCGCCCGATGTAACTAAAATTTTCATAGCACTATTGTACACAAAAATAAACGGTAAGTAAAATGAAAGCGATAAATTTTTGGTAAAAACGAAGATTTACTATAGTTTCAAACTATAAAGCCATATAAAATTTAAGAAAGGACTCTGAAAACCTTAAAAACAGGGATATTTACGAACGTTTAGAGAGTTTTAGGATGTTAAAAATCTTGTTTTGTGTTATAATGAATTATCATATAAGAGGTTAGAGGAGTTTTGAATGAAAACAGATATTGAAATCGCACAGAGTATTGAGTTGAAGCCTATTGTTGATGTTGTAGAGAAACTGGGTATTTCTTACGATGATTTGGAGTTGTATGGAAAGTACAAGGCTAAACTCAGCTTTGATAAAATCCGTGCAGTTGAGAGCAATCCAGTTGGGAAATTGATTTTGGTTACTGCCATCAATCCAACGCCTGCAGGTGAAGGAAAATCAACTATTACAATTGGTCTGGCGGATGCCTTGAATAAGATTGGTAAGAAAACCATGATTGCTATCCGTGAACCATCTCTTGGTCCAGTAATGGGTATTAAAGGGGGGGCTGCTGGTGGTGGTTACGCCCAAGTGCTGCCAATGGAGGACATCAACCTCCACTTTACTGGAGATATGCATGCCATTACAACAGCCAACAATGCTCTTTCTGCCTTGATTGACAACCACTTGCACCAAGGGAATGAGTTGGGAATTGACCAACGTCGTATCCTCTGGAAACGTGTAGTGGACTTGAACGATCGCGCCCTTCGTCATGTAACCGTTGGACTTGGTGGTCCTCTAAACGGTATTCCTCGTGAGGATGGCTTTGACATTACCGTTGCTTCAGAAATCATGGCCATTCTTTGTTTGGCAACGGACATTGAGGACTTGAAGCGTCGTTTGGCTAATATCGTTATCGGTTATCGCTATGATCGTACACCAGTTTCTGTTGGTGATTTGCAGGTAGAAGGTGCCTTGGCTTTGATTTTGAAGGATGCTATTAAGCCAAACTTGGTTCAGACAATTTATGGAACGCCTGCTTTTGTGCACGGTGGTCCATTTGCCAATATCGCTCACGGATGTAACTCTGTCTTAGCGACAAGCACAGCCCTTCACTTGGCTGATTACACAGTCACAGAAGCTGGTTTTGGTGCGGACCTTGGTGCTGAAAAATTCCTTGATATCAAGACACCAAACTTGCCAACATCTCCAGATGCAGTTGTCATTGTCGCAACCCTTCGTGCCCTTAAGATGAATGGTGGCGTGGCTAAAGACGCTCTGACTGAAGAAAATGTAGAGGCAGTTCGTGCTGGTTTTGCTAACTTGAAACGCCACGTTGAAAATATTCGTAAGTTCGGTATTCCAGCAGTTGTTGCTATCAACGAATTTGTTTCTGATACAGAAGCTGAAATCGCATCCTTGAAGGAACTCTGTGCCTCAATCGATGTACCAGTGGAGTTGGCTAGTGTCTGGGCTGATGGCGCAGAAGGTGGTGTAGCACTTGCTGAAACGCTTGTCAAGACAATCGCTGAAAACCCAGCCAACTACACTCGTCTTTATGACAATGATCTTTCTGTCCAAGAAAAGATTGAAAAGATTGTTACCGAAATCTACCGTGGTAGCAAAGTGAACTTTGAGAAGAAAGCTCAAACACAAATCGCTCAAATCGTTCAAAACGGTTGGGACAAATTGCCAATCTGTATGGCTAAAACTCAATATAGTTTCTCAGACAATCCAAATGCACTTGGAGCACCTGAAAACTTTGAAATTACCATTCGTGAGTTGGTACCAAAACTAGGTGCAGGCTTCATCGTTGCCCTAACTGGGGACGTGATGACTATGCCGGGTCTTCCAAAACGACCAGCAGCCCTCAACATGGATGTTGAAAGTGATGGAACAGTCCTAGGATTATTCTAATATATTGTAATTGCTTTTAAATGAGTTTGGAAAAGCTATCCAAGCTCATTTTCTTATCTAGATATAAGGAGTTGCCTTCTACACGTAACCAGTCTAGGTAAAGATATTTTCCCTGATTTCTGATATAATAGAAATATTGACTTCAAGAGTAAGGAAGAGAAGATGAACGCATTATTAAATGGAATGAATGACCGTCAGGCTGAGGCGGTGCAAACGACAGAAGGTCCCTTGTTAATCATGGCGGGGGCTGGTTCTGGAAAGACCCGAGTTTTGACCCACCGTATTGCTTATCTGATTGATGAAAAGATGGTCAATCCATGGAATATCTTGGCCATTACCTTTACCAACAAGGCTGCGCGTGAGATGAAAGAGCGTGCTTATAACCTTAATCCAGCCACTCAGGACTGTCTGATTGCGACCTTCCACTCCATGTGTGTGCGTATTTTGCGTCGCGATGCGGACCATATTGGCTACAACCGCAATTTTACTATTGTAGATCCAGGGGAGCAGCGAACTCTCATGAAACGGATTCTCAAGCAGTTGAACCTGGATCCGAAAAAATGGAATGAACGGAGCATCTTAGGGACTATTTCCAATGCTAAGAATGATTTGATTGATGATGTGGCTTATGCTGCCCAAGCTGGCGATATGTACACGCAAATCGTGGCTCATTGTTACACGGCTTACCAAAAAGAGCTTCGTCAGTCAGAGTCGGTTGACTTTGATGATTTGATTATGCTGACCCTGCGTCTCTTTGATCAAAATCCTGATGTTTTGACATACTACCAGCAGAAGTTTCAATACATCCACGTTGATGAGTACCAAGATACCAACCATGCCCAGTACCAATTGGTCAAACTCTTGGCTTCACGCTTTAAAAATATCTGTGTGGTTGGGGATGCGGATCAGTCTATCTACGGTTGGCGTGGTGCTGATATGCAGAATATCTTGGATTTTGAAAAGGATTATCCTCAAGCCAAGGTTGTTTTATTGGAGGAGAATTATCGTTCAACCAAAACCATTCTTCAAGCGGCCAACGAGGTTATTAAAAACAATAAAAACCGTCGTCCTAAGAATCTCTGGACTCAAAATGCGGATGGTGAGCAAATCGTTTACTATCGTGCAAATGATGAGCTAGATGAGGCTGTATTTGTAGCCAGAACCATCGATGAACTTAGTCGCAGTCAAAACTTCCTTCACAAGGATTTTGCAGTTCTCTATCGGACTAATGCCCAGTCCCGTACTATTGAGGAAGCCCTGCTCAAGTCCAATATTCCTTATACAATGGTTGGAGGAACCAAGTTCTACAGCCGTAAGGAAATCCGCGATATTATTGCTTATCTCAATCTCATTGCCAATTTGAGTGACAATATTAGTTTTGAGCGTATTATCAATGAACCTAAACGTGGAATTGGCCCAGGTACTGTTGAGAAAATCCGTGATTTTGCGAATATACAGGACATGTCTATGCTAGATGCTTCAGCAAATATCATGTTGTCTGGTATCAAGGGGAAGGCAGCCCAATCTATCTGGGATTTTGCTAATATGATTCTGGATTTGCGAGAGCAGCTGGATCAGTTAAGTATTACTGAGTTGGTTGAGGCCGTTCTAGAAAAAACAGGTTATGTTGATATTCTTAATGTTCAAGCGACTCTAGAAAGCAAGGCTAGGGTTGAAAACATCGAGGAGTTCCTCTCTGTTACGAAAAACTTTGATGACACCTCTGATGGGCCAGAAGAAGAAACTGGTTTGGACAAACTGAGTCGTTTCTTAAATGACTTGGCCTTGATTGCCGACACAGATTCAGGTAGTCAGGAGACATCAGAAGTGACCTTGATGACCTTGCATGCTGCCAAAGGTCTCGAGTTTCCAGTTGTCTTTTTGATTGGGATGGAAGAAAATGTCTTTCCGCTTAGCCGTGCGGCTGAAGATCAAGATGAATTGGAAGAAGAGCGCCGTCTGGCCTATGTAGGTATCACGCGTGCAGAGAAAATTCTCTATCTTACCAATGCCAACTCGCGCCTGCTTTTCGGTCGTACCAACTACAATCGTCCGACTCGTTTTATTAACGAAATCAGTTCAGACTTGCTTGAGTATCAAGGATTGGCTCGTCCAGCAAATACAAGCTTTAAAGCGTCTTATAGCAGTGGTGGTCTTGCCTTTGGTCAAGGTATGAGTCTTGCTCAGGCCCTTCAAGACCGTAAACGAGAAGTGGCGCCAAAAACTATCCAGTCAAGCGGTCTCCCATTTGGTCAATTTACAGCTGGCGCAAAATCAGCATCCAGAGATGCAAATTGGTCCATTGGTGATATTGCCCTCCACAAGAAGTGGGGAGAGGGAACTGTTCTGGAAGTTTCAGGTAGCGGTGCTACGCAGGAATTAAAAATCAATTTCCCAGAAGTAGGTTTGAAAAAACTTTTAGCTAGTGTAGCCCCAATTGAGAAAAAAATCTAATTTTTCATCCTTCTCACGAATAATAAAGTGAGGAGGATTTTTATGTACAGTATTTCATTCCAAGAAGATTCACTATTGCCAAGAGAAAGACTTGCCCAAGAAGGAGTGGAAGCACTCAGTAATCAAGAGTTGTTAGCTATTCTACTCAGGACAGGAACACGTCAGGCCAGTGTTTTTGAAATTGCCCAGAAAGTCTTGAACAATCTTTCAAGCTTAACAGATTTGAAAAAAATGACCCTGCAGGAAATGCAGAGTCTGTCTGGTATCGGACGTGTTAAGGCAATAGAATTGCAAGCTATGATCGAACTGGGCCATCGTATTCACAAACACGAGACCCTTGAGATGGAAAGTATTCTCAGTAGTCAAAAGTTGGCCAAGAAGATGCAGCAGGAATTGGGGGATAAAAAACAAGAGCACCTGGTGGCGCTCTATCTCAATACTCAAAATCAAATCATCCATCAACAGACCATTTTTATCGGTTCTGCCACTCGTAGTATCGCTGAGCCGCGAGAGATTCTTCACTATGCTATCAAGCATATGGCGACTTCTCTCATATTGGTTCACAATCATCCTTCGGGAGCGGTAGCCCCTAGCCGAAATGATGATCATGTTACAAAACTTGTAAAAGACGCCTGTGACCTGATGGGGATTGTCCTCTTGGATCATCTGATTGTCTCACATTCTAGTTACTTTAGTTACCGTGAAAAGACGGATTTAATCTAAAGTTCATTAACGACATAGTCAAAGAGGTTTTTATCTTTGGGACGATTTTCAAATAGAAATTCTGGATGCCATTGGACACCGAGGAAGGCAATATCATCCGTACTTATGACAGCTTCAATGATACCATCCTTAGGATCATGAGCTGCAATCTTTAAGTTAGGTGCTAAATCCTTGATACTCTGGTGGTGGAAGGAGTTGATATGGGAGATTTCTCCATAGATTTCTCGAAGAACTGTATCAGGCTCTGTCATCAAGCGTTGAGTTGTGTACTCAGCCGAACAATCTTGCCAGTGGTCTTCGATATCTTGATACAAAGTTCCACCCATGGCAACGTTAAAGAGTTGAGTCCCACGACAGACGGAGAAAATAGGCTTTTTCTGGTTAATAGCTTCCTTGATGAGGGCCAGTTCGAAGATATCTCTTTGAAGGTGGTAGTCATCGCTATCAATGGTTTTTGGTTCACCATAGAACTTAGGATCAACATTTTGCCCACCTGTCAAGATGAGCTTGTCAATCATACTGATATAGTGGCTAGCCATTTCTTGATCACCAATCGGTAGGATGATGGGAATTCCCCCAGCGTCTTTAACGCCTTCCACAAAGCCTTTTGCTACGTAGCTCATCATGATGTCATCATCTGGATGAGTTTTTTCGTTTCCTGTAATCCCAATAACTGGTTTTTTCATAAAATGATTTTCGCTTTCTAATCCTCTTTTCGCATGAAATAGAGGAGGGTTTGGAGTTCACTTGTCAAATCGACATACTGAACGACTACGTCTTTGGGTAAATGCAGATGGACTGGTGAAAAACTGAGAATACCTTTCACGCCAGCATCAACTAAGAGATTGGCAACTTCTTGTGATTTGACGCTGGGAACAGTCAGGATAGCAGTCTGCACATCAGCATCCTGAATTTTATCCTTAATTTGAGAAATCCCGTAGATGGGAATCCCGTCAGGGGTTTGGGTACCGACTTCAGGATGGTCATCTAGGTCAAATGCCATGATGATCTTCATCTTGTTACGCTCATGAAAACGGTAGTGGAGAAGGGCATGGCCCATATTACCAATACCAACAAGCATGACATTGGTAATGGAGTTATCATTGAGCAAATCGGCAAAAAACGTCATCAGTTTCTTGACATCGTAGCCAAAACCACGACGACCTAGTTCACCAAAATAGGAAAAATCACGACGTACAGTCGCTGAATCAATCCCAATGGCCTCTGCAATTTGCTTAGAGTTGGCACGTTCAATCTTTTCTGCATGAAATCTCTTAAAAATTCGATAGTAGAGAGAGAGTCTTTTCGCTGTAGCTTTTGGAATAGCAGACTGTTTATCTTTCACAAAATCACAACCTTTCTATTCTTCTATTTTATAGAAACATTGTGAAAAAATCAACAAAAACAAGAAAAAACTAAGAAAAATCTTAGTTTTGATGTAAAAATTCTGTATCTGATAGAAAACGGTAGAGGTCTCCGACCAGGCCTTGATAAACTTCCTTCCCATTAAAGGTCAAAGAAGTTACATAAAGTGTATCTGGCAGGGTCACACAGCCTGACAAAGCCAACATGAGAGCCTCATAATCTTCATACTTGAGAGTCCGCTCTACATGATAGCTGTCTTTATAGGTTAGTTCAAACATATGGGACCTATCTTTCAGATTTTGTAAAGACACCACGCTCTACAAGGCTATCCATGAGGAAGTAGAATTTTTCCTGATGAATGTGGTGGTCTTCTGATTTGAAAATATCAACTAGACGAAGGCCAAACTTGTCAGTGATATTGATTTTAGCACCTGTAAGTTCCTTGTTAATGATGATTTTGAGTTGGAAGCCTTCACCGCTGTTTGGAACTTTTTCAAGTAGGCGAGTCAGTTCATAGTTACCAACCTTTGTCTCAAAAAAGGTGTTGTCTTTGAGGGTGAATTTTTTAACAGAAGGACTAAGAGTGTAGTCGTAACGACAATTTTTTAACTGAATGGTTTTTTCAAATGCCATATGGCTAACCTCCGATAATTTCTTTTAAGGTTTTTGCGAGGGTTTGTAGTTCTTCAACGGTATTTTGTGGCGACAAACTGATACGAACGGATTCCTTCAAGCGTTCTGAATTTGCTCCGTACATGGCTTCGAGAACATGGCTGGATTGGACAATACCTGCTGTACAGGCTGAGCCAGTAGAGATAGAAATTCCAGCTAAATCTAGCCGAAGAAGTAAGAGGTCGTTTTTCTGTTCAGGAAATCCAATATTGAGAACATAAGGGAGATGATGCTCTCCTCTATTCAGATAATACTGAACTCCCTCAAGCTCAGAAAGAAAGGCGATTTCTAGATTTTGTACATGTTGAAAATGTTCTTCTTGTTTTTCTAGGTCTTCTTTTAGGGCTGTAACCATGCCTACGATGGCAGCTAGATTCTCAGTTCCAGCACGTTTTTTCTGTTCTTGGTCTCCACCATGGAGATAGGAATCAAAGTCCATACTAGATGCGTAGAGAAAGCCGATTCCCTTAGGACCATGGAATTTATGGGCTGAAGCAGTGAGAAAATCAATGCCCAATTCTTCTGGATGAATAGGAATTTTACCGATTGCCTGAACTGCATCAACATGATAGGCGGCAGGGTGCTGCTTGAGTATTTGGCCAATTTCAGCAATGGGAAGTAGGTTTCCTGTCTCATTATTGGCAAACATGGTAGAAACCAAAATTGTATCATCACGCAAGGCCTCTTGAATTTGCTGGACGGTGATTTCTTGATTTTTTGGCTGGATAATGGTTACTTCAAAGCCAAAGTGTTGAACTAAGTAATCAATCGTTTCAAGGACAGCATGGTGTTCGATGGCAGTCGTGATGATATGTTTTCCTTGTTCTTGATGACGAAGGCAGTAGCCAATGATGGCAGTATTGTTGCCTTCAGTCCCACCAGAAGTAAAAAAGATATGTTGAGGTTTTGTCCCCAGTAACTGGGCTAGTTCCTGACGGGCTTCTCGCAAGAGTTTGCCAGCTTGACGACCATGACCATGGATACTAGATGGATTGCCATGGGTTTCTTGCATCACCTTGGTCATAGCTGAAATAGCAACTGCTGACATAGGAGTCGTTGCAGCATTGTCCAAATAAATCAAAGAATCACCTTATTTCTTTTTGTTGTAAGCAAAGAGTGGGCTGACTGGTTTTCTTTCGTGGATACGGACGATGGCATCACCAATTAACTCACTAGCAGTGATGTAGCATACGTTTTTAGGAGTTTTTTCTTTTGTTGCTACTGAATCAGTCACAATAATTTCTTTAATATTAGTATTATCAAGAAGTTCAGCAGCGCCTTCGACGAAGAGACCGTGGCTAGAAACAGCATAAATTTCTGTAGCGCCTTCACGTTCAACGATTTTAGCAGCTTCAGAGAAGGTGCGTCCTGTATTTAAAATGTCATCAATCAAGATGGCTTTTTTACCTTCAACATCACCGATGATATACCCTTCGTTGCGAGTTGCATCGTCTTGAGGATAGTCGATAATGGCGATAGGAGCATCAAGATATTCAGCCAGGCTACGAGCGCGTTTCACACCTGAATTTTTAGGACTAACGACAACAACATCTGAACCTCTTAATCCTTTATCGCAGTAGTGTTTAGCAAAGAGGGGAACAGTGTAAAGATTATCTACAGGAATATCAAAGAAACCTTGTACTTGAACTGCATGTAGGTCGAGGGTAAGGACACGATCTACACCAGCTTTAACCAGCATGTTAGCAACTAGTTTAGCTGTTAGTGGTTCTCTAGATGATGCAATTCTATCTTGACGTGCATAGCCGAAATACGGAAGTACAACGTTGATACTGTGGGCACTTGCACGCACACAAGCATCAACCATGATTAACAATTCCATTAGGTGATTGTTAACAGGGAAACTTGTTGATTGGATGATGTAAACATCATAACCACGAACACTCTCTTCGATATTAACTTGGATTTCTCCGTCTGAAAATTGACGTGATGACAGTTTTCCAAGTGGAATACCGACAGCATCCGCAATTTTTTGTGCAATCTCTTGGTTAGAGTTGAGTGCGAAAAGTTTCATATTTTTTATATCTGACATTATAGACCGTCCTCTGTAAACTGAATGAAGCCAAGTCATTTCTGTTTTGCATATATTAACTTGGATTCGAGTATTTTTATCTTTTCTATTTTACCAAAAAATGGAGATTATTTCAGCTATTTTTCATGCTTTTGACAAATCGAACCAATTTTGAAGGAGCTTTTTGATAAGCAATCTGATTTTCCTCTAAAAATTGCTGGAAATCTTGTTTCCCTTGCTCGTGATTTTCGACTTCAAGCTCCAATTCGTAATCTGTCATATCAAAGTACTGACTCTCATCTAGTGCCATGAGGCCAATAGCTGTTTGCATTTCATAGCGAAGCGTTGTTAGACAACCAAGAACCTGCCATTTTTTACTTTGGATACCATGTTTAGCCAATTCTTCCAGCACCAGTCCTTGAGGAAGTTCTTCCTTGCTCAGATAGTTTTCAGCATCTTTTAGGTGCAATTTTTGATTGTACTCCATGTTTCCAACACTTTGCGGGACTTTGAGTGTCAATTCAGCCCAGTCTTCAAAGGTTCGAATACGCATAGCGACTTTCTTTTCTCGTAGTTCAAAATCAGGCGTGTCGATGTAGTAATTTTTTTGAAGAACAGGAGTAACACCAGTGAACTGGTCTTTTATACGATCATATTCATCTTTTTTCAATAGTGTTTTCAATTCAATTTCTAAATGTTTCATTTTTCTTACCTTTTCTTTATCTATGAAAGCGGATTATATGATATAATAGCTTTGTATTTATTGTATATAAATCTGGAGAAAAAATCAAAGATATTTTTGAAGGATAATATGAGAACAAGGGAGAGTATATGACCTTAGAATGGGAAGAATTTCTAGATCCTTACATTCAAGCTGTTGGTGAGTTAAAGATTAAACTACGTGGTATTCGTAAGCAATATCGTAAACAAAATAAGCATTCTCCGATTGAGTTTGTGACTGGTCGAGTCAAGCCAATTGAGAGTATAAAAGAAAAAATGGCTCGGCGTGGCATTACTTATGCAACCTTGGAACACGATTTACAGGATATTGCTGGTTTGCGTGTGATGGTCCAGTTTGTAGATGACGTTAAGGAAGTAGTGGAGATTTTGCGCAAGCGTCAGGATATGCGGATCATACAGGAGCGAGATTACATTACTCATCGAAAAGCATCAGGATACCGTTCTTATCACGTGGTAGTAGAATATACGGTTGATACTATCAATGGAGCCAAAACCATTTTGGCAGAAATTCAAATACGTACCTTGGCCATGAATTTCTGGGCAACGATAGAACATTCTCTCAACTACAAATACCAAGGGGATTTCCCAGAGGAGATAAAGAAGCGACTGGAAATTACAGCCAAGA
>CAUTUU010000021.1:0-28070 GCA_963541545.1 uncultured bacterium
AAATAGGCTCCATAATATCTATAGGGGATTTACCCACTACAAATATTATAGAGCCGATTAATCTTTGGATGACGGCGGATTCTTGAATAGGGTCTGCCTTTTCATTTTTTGGCCAGCAAAAAGACTGCACGATAGATGCAGCCTTTTCTTTTTATTTGATACTCTTCGAAAATCAAATTCAAACCACGTTATCTTCACCTTGCCGTACTCAAGTACAGCCTGCGGCTAGCTTCCTAGTTTGCTCTTTGATTTTCATTGAGTATGAGATAGCGTTGAAGGAATTCTTTTGTTCGGTCTTCTTTAGGATTGATGAAGAGGTCTTCTGGTTTGCCTTCTTCAGCTATTACTCCCTTATCCATAAAGATCACACGGTGAGAGACATCACGGGCGAATTCCATTTCATGGGTTACGACAATCATGGTCAAGCCTTCCTGAGCTAGTTCTTGCATGATTTTAAGGACTTCTCCAACCATTTCTGGATCGAGAGCTGATGTTGGTTCATCAAAGAGAATAGCGTCAGGATTCATGGAGAGGGCACGAGCGATGGCCACACGTTGTTTTTGACCACCTGAGAGTTGTTTTGGTTTCGCTTGCCAGTAGCGTTCTCCCATGCCGACTTTTTCTAGGTTTTCTTTGGCAATTTTTTCAGCTTCTGTACGTTCGCGTTTAAGGACAGTAGTCTGAGCGACGATTGTATTTTCAAGAACGTTGAGATTTTCAAAGAGGTTAAAGGACTGGAACACCATCCCCAACTTTTCACGGTATTGTGTGAGGTCATAACCTTTTTCGAGGACGTTTTGTCCATGATAAAGGATTTGTCCATCGGTTGGCGTTTCAAGTAGGTTAATGGAGCGTAGGAAGGTTGATTTCCCACTTCCAGAGCTTCCAATGATAGAGATGACTTCTCCCTTGTGGACAGTGAGAGAAATGTCTTTTAGCACTTCGTTTTGGCCATAGGATTTTTTGAGGTGTTTAATTTCAAGGATTGCTTGTGTCATTATTTCAAATCCTCCGTTTGCATTTGGTTAGCACCTGTAGTATAGGTATCCATGTCCATTCGACGTTCGATGAAGCGGAGGATACGTGTTACGGTGAAGGTGAGGACAAAGTAAATCACGGCGATGATTGTAAATGTCTGGAAGTATTGATAGGTTTGAGTTGCCACGGTATTTCCTGAGAAATAAAGTTCAACAACAGAGATAACGTTTAATACAGATGTATCTTTGATATTGATGACAAATTCATTACCAGTTGCTGGTAGGATGTTACGAACTACCTGAGGGAGGACAATCTTACGCATGGTTTGGTTATGGGTCATACCAAGAGCAGTAGCTGCTTCAAATTGTCCCTTGTCAACTGCTAGGATACCACCACGGACGATTTCAGTCATGTAGGCACCGGTGTTGATTGAAACGATGAAGATAGCGGCCAGTGTGCGGTCAAGGTTGATCCCGAAAGCTTGAGCAGTTCCGTAGTAGATAACCATTGATTGAACGATCATTGGCGTTCCACGGAAAATTTCGATATAGATATTGAGAATCCAGCCAACTAGTTTTTGTAGACCGTAAATGGCTTTATTTTCAGATAGTGGAGCAGTACGGAAAACACCAATGGCAAGACCGATAATGAGACCTATGATGGTTCCGACGATAGAGATTAAAAGAGTGATACCAGCACCACGCAAGAGTTGTTGCCAGTTTTCAGAAAGAATTTTAGCGACTTGGCTAAAGAAACTACTGCTAGTTTCTTCAGTTGTTGTAGCTTCGGCAGGCTGTTCCTTGATCATACGGTCCATCAGGGCAACTTGCTCATCTTTTGAAATGGTTTCAATGCTGGCATTGATTTGGCTAATACGAGTGTCATCTTTACGAAGTCCAATGGCGATAGCTGTATCTTCTTCCCCAGTTTTGAAACCTGGTTCTACTTGAATCATCTTAAACTTAGAGTTAGCAGCTTCGGCAGTCAGAGCTTCTGGTCGTTCAGAAACATAAGCATCGATGACACCAGCCTCAAGAGCTTGGCGCATTTGAGCGAAGTCTCCCATGGCTGTTTCTTTTTTAGCACCTGGGATTTGGGAAATCAAGTCATAAAGGTAAACACCTTGTTGAGAAGTGATTTTCGCACCATTAAAGTCATCCAAAGATTTGGCATTTGCATAGGCAGAATCTTTTTTGACAAGTAGAACTGGCTCGCTAGTGTAGTAGCTGCTTGAAAAGGCGATTTCTTGTTTGCGTTCGGCAGTAGGACTCATACCTGCGATAATCATATCAATCTTACCAGAAGTAAGGGCAGGGACTAGACCTTCCCACTTGGTTTTAACAACCAAAGGCTCTTTGCCTAAGTCCTTAGCAATTTTCTTGGCAATCTGGACATCGTATCCATTGGCGTACTGGTTGGTTCCATCGATTTTGACAGCCCCATTGCTATCATCATCCTGGGTCCAGTTAAAGGGAGCATATGCTGCTTCCATTCCGATGCGTAAATATTCATCAGCTTGAGCAACATTGACAAGTCCTAGCATCAGCAAGAGACTTGTGAAAATAGATAAGTATATTTTTCTCATGATTTCTCCTATTTCTAATCTATTAAAAAATAACTGTCTCCTATTTTATCGAAAAAAACTCTATTTTTCAATATAGGTAAGCCCTTACTTGAGAAAAAATGATATAATGATAGCAAAGATAAAAAGGGGGCTTAATTGATGAAAAAAACTTTTTTCTTACTGGTCTTAGGCTTGTTTTTCCTTCTGCCACTCTCTGTTTTTGCCATTGATTTCAAGATAAACTCCTATCAAGGGGATTTGTATATTCATGCAGACAATACGGCGGAGTTTAGACAAAAGATAGTTTACCAGTTTGAGGAGGACTTTAAGGGTCAAATAGTGGGACTTGGACGTGCTGGCAAGATGCCTAGTGGATTTGACATTGACCCTCATCCAAGGGTTCAGGCCTCGAAAAATGGTGCTGAACTAGCAGACGTTACTAGCGAAGTGACAGAAGAAGCGAATGGTTATACTGTGAAAGTCTACAATCCAGGTCAGGAGGGCGACATAGTTGAAGTTGACCTCACCTGGAACTTAAAAAATTTGCTTTTTTTATATGATGATATCGCTGAATTAAATTGGCAACCTTTAACAGATAGTTCAGGAGCTATTGGAAAGTTTGAATTTCATGTAAGGGGAGACAAGGGGGCTGAAAAACTATTTTTCCATACAGGGAAACTTTTTAAAGAAGGAACGGTTGAAAAGAGTAACCTTGATTATACTATTCGTTTAGACAATCTTCCGTCTAAGCGTGGAGTTGAATTGCATGCCTATTGGCCTCGAACTGATTTTGCTAGTGCTAGGGATCAGGGCTTGAAAGGGAATCGTTTAGAAGAGTTTAATAAGATAGAAGACTCGATTGTTAGAGAAAAAGAGCAGAGTAAACAACTTGTTACTTGGGTCTTCCCTTCGATACTTGCCATTTCCTTGTTATTGAGTGTCTGCTTTTATTTTATCTATAGAAGAAAGACCACTCCTTCAGTCAAATATGCTAAAAATCATCGTATCTACGAACCACCAATGGAATTAGAGCCTATGGTTTTATCAGAGGCTGTCTACTCGACCTCCTTGGAGGAAGTGAGTCCCTTGGTCAAGGGGGCTGGCAAATTCACCTTTGATCAACTTATTCAAGCTACTTTGTTAGATGTGATAGACCGTGGGAATGTCTCTATTATTTCAGAAGGAGACGCAGTTGGCTTGAGGCTGGTGAAAGAAGATGGCTTGTCAAGCTTTGAGAGAGACTGTCTAAATCTGGCCTTTTCAGGTAAAAAAGAAGAAACTCTTTCCAATTTGTTTGCGGATTACAAGGTATCTGATAGTCTTTATCGTAGAGCAAAAGTCTCTGATGAAAAACGGATTCAAGCAAAGGGGCGTCAGCTCAAATCGTCTTTTGAAGAAGTATTGAAAGAGATGCAAGAAGGAGTGAGAAATCGAGTTTCCTTCTGGGGGCTCCCAGATTATTATCGTCCTTTAACTGGTGGAGAAAAGGCCTTGCAGGTGGGTATGGGTATTTCCACTATCTTGCCCTTATTTATCGGATTTGGTTTGTTCTTGTACAGTTTAGACGTTCATGGCTATCTTTACCTTCCCTTGCCAATACTTGGTTTTCTAAGTTTAGTTTTGGCTGTCTTCTATTATTGGAAGCTTCGGCTAGATAATCGTGATGGTGTCTTAAATGAAGCGGGAGCAGAAGTCTACTATCTCTGGACCAGTTTTGAAAATATGTTACGTGAGATTGCGCGATTGGATCAGGCAGAATTGGAAAGTATTGTAGTCTGGAATCGCCTCTTGGTCTATGCGACCTTATTTGGCTATGCGGATAAGGTTAGTCATTTGATGAAGATTCATCATATCCAAGTGGAAAATCCAGACATTAACCTCTATGTAGCTTATGGCTGGCACAGTATGTTTTATCATTCAAGTGCGCAAATGAGCCATTATGCCAGCGTCGCAAATACAGCAAGTACCTATTCTGTATCTTCTGGAAGTGGAAGTTCTGGCGGTGGCTTCTCCGGTGGCGGAGGCGGTGGCAGTATCGGCGCCTTTTAGAGAGAACTGCCACAGACTGAAAAAAGTATGCTATAATGGAAGATAGAAAAAGGAGTAATCTATGTATCTTATTGAAATTTTAAAATCTATCTTCTTCGGGATTGTTGAAGGAATTACGGAATGGTTGCCCATTTCCAGTACAGGTCACTTGATATTAGCAGAGGAGTTTATCCAATATCAAAATCAAAACGAAGCCTTTATGTCCATGTTTAATGTCGTGATTCAGCTGGGTGCTATTTTAGCAGTCATGGTGATTTACTTTAATAAGCTCAATCCGTTCAAACCGACTAAGGACAAGCAGGAAGTTCGTAAGACTTGGAGACTGTGGTTGAAGGTCTTAGTTGCTACTTTACCTTTGCTTGGTGTCTTTAAATTTGATGATTGGTTTGATACCCACTTCCATAATATGGTTTCTGTTGCTCTCATGTTGATTATCTATGGGATTGCCTTTATCTATTTGGAAAAGCGCAATAAAGCGCGTGCTATAGAGCCAAGTGTAACAGAGTTGGACAAACTTCCTTATACGACAGCATTCTATATTGGACTCTTCCAAGTTCTTGCCCTTTTGCCAGGAACTAGCCGTTCTGGGGCCACAATTGTCGGTGGTTTGTTAAATGGAACCAGTCGTTCAGTTGTGACAGAATTTACCTTCTATCTTGGAATTCCTGTTATGTTTGGAGCCAGTGCCTTAAAGATTTTCAAATTTATAAAAGCAGGACAACTCTTGAGTTTTGGGCAATTGTTCTTGCTCTTGGTTGCGATGGGAGTAGCCTTTGCAGTCAGCATGGTCGCTATTCGCTTCTTGACAAGCTATGTGAAAAAACACGACTTTACCCTTTTCGGTAAATACCGTATCGTACTTGGCGGTGTCTTGCTACTTTATAGCTTTGTCCGTTTATTTGTATAAGAAAAACCTTGAAGGGGCAACTCTTCAAGGTTTTAAAATCCAGTCATGGTAACTCCTAGCAAGCGGACACCTCTTTCTTTCTCGCTTAACTCTTCATAGAGTTGCAGGGCTATTTGGTTTATCTGACTAGCGTCCTGTGTTTTTTGAGCTAGACTTTTTCGTTTAGTCAGAGTTGAAAAGTCCTCGTAGCGGATTTTCAGAATGACAATTTTTCCAGCTTTTTCTTGTTGACTGAGATTGAGAGCGACTCTTTCTGATAGAAGAGTCAGCTCTTTTTTGATATCTTCCTCGGCACGGAGAATCTTCCCGTAGGTTTTCTCCTTCCCGATTGATTTACGGATGCGATTGGATTTGACGGGGGAATTGTGGATACCACGAGCCTTTCGATATAGGTCATAGCCCAGTCTGCCAAAACGGTCTATTAGGGTCACTTCAGGAACTTCAAGCAGATCAGCGCCGGTAAAAACGCCCATTTGATGAAGTCTTTCCACCGTTTTTTTTCCTACTCCATGAAACTTGGAAATATCCATTTGTTTTAGAAATTCCTCAGCCTGATCAGGTAGGATCACTGTCAGACCATGTGGCTTTTGATAATCGCTAGCCATTTTAGCTAAGAATTTGTTGTAAGAAACTCCAGCAGAAGCAGTTAGATGGAGTTCTTGCCAGATATCCTCTTGAATGAGGCGAGCGATTTTGACAGCTGACTTGATACCGAGTTTATTTTCTGTTACATCCAAATAGGCTTCGTCAATGCTCATGGGTTCAATCAAATCTGTATAACGTTTAAAGATAGCTCGAATCTGGAGTCCCACAGTCTTGTATTTTTCATAATTTCCTGAGATAAAGACAGCCTGGGGACAACGTTCATAGGCTTCTTTAGAACTCATAGCAGAATGAACACCAAAAGCTCGCGCCTCATAGCTACAAGTAGAAACGACACCACGCCCACCTGTTTGCCTAGGGTCGCTGCCGATAATGACAGGTTTTCCTCTGAGTTTTGGATTATCTCTGATTTCTACCGCAGCAAAAAAGGCATCCATGTCAATATGGATGATTTTTCTTGACAAATCATTTAACAAGGGGAAAATCAACATACCTAGCACCTTTTTATACTCTTCGAAAATCTCTTCAAACTACGTCAGCTTCGCCTTGCCGTAGGTATATGTTACTGACTCCGTCAGTCTTATTTACAACCTCAAAGCAGTGCTTTGAGCAGTCTGTGGCTAGCTTCCTAGTTTGCTTTTTGATTTTCATTGAGTATTACTGCTTATTTTCTTTTATTATACCCTTTTTTCTGAAAAAAAGAAAAAAGGTTTTAAATTTTTCAAAAATATAATACAGTTTAGCGTTAGAAATGCTCTGTGTTAGAAAAGAAAGTGTAAAAATAGGGATTTATCACTTGTTGAAATCGGTTACTGTGTGGTATACTTGTCTCATGAATGTAACAGATGACTGTTACTAGAAAGAAAAAAGAGGACATTAACATGGTTGTTAAGACAGTTGTTGAAGCACAAGATATTTTTGACAAAGCTTGGGAAGGCTTCAAAGGCGTAGATTGGAAAGAAAAAGCAAGTGTATCACGCTTCGTACAAGCTAACTACACACCTTACGATGGAGATGAAAGCTTCCTTGCAGGGCCAACAGAACGTTCACTACACATCAAAAAAATTGTAGAAGAAACTAAGGCTCACTACGAAGAAACTCGCTTCCCAATGGACACTCGTCCAACATCTATCGCTGATATTCCAGCAGGATTTATCGACAAAGAAAACGAAGTTATCTATGGTATCCAAAACGACGAACTCTTCAAATTGAACTTCATGCCAAAAGGTGGTATCCGTATGGCTGAAACTACTTTGAAAGAAAATGGATACGAACCAGATCCAGCTGTTCACGAAATCTTTACTAAATACGTAACAACAGTTAACGACGGTATCTTCCGTGCTTACACTTCAAATATCCGTCGCGCACGTCACGCTCACACTGTAACTGGTCTTCCAGATGCATACTCACGCGGACGTATCATCGGTGTTTACGCACGTCTTGCTCTTTACGGTGCAGACTACTTGATGCAAGAAAAAGTAAACGACTGGAATGCAATCGAAGAAATCGATGAAGAAACAATCCGTCTTCGTGAAGAAATCAACCTTCAATACCAAGCATTGCAACAAGTTGTTCGCTTGGGTGACCTTTACGGAGTTGACGTTCGCAAACCAGCGATGAACGTTAAAGAAGCTATCCAATGGGTTAACATTGCCTTCATGGCTGTCTGCCGTGTTATCAACGGTGCTGCTACATCTCTAGGACGTGTGCCAATCGTATTGGACATCTTTGCAGAACGTGACCTTGCTCGTGGTACATTTACTGAATCAGAAATCCAAGAATTCGTTGATGATTTCGTTATGAAACTTCGTACAGTTAAATTTGCTCGTACAAAAGCTTACGACCAATTGTACTCAGGTGACCCAACCTTCATCACAACTTCTATGGCTGGTATGGGTAACGACGGTCGTCACCGTGTTACTAAGATGGACTACCGTTTCTTGAACACTCTTGACAACATCGGTAACTCTCCAGAACCAAACTTGACAGTTCTTTGGACTGACAAATTGCCATACAACTTCCGTCGCTACTGTATGCACATGAGCCACAAACACTCTTCTATCCAATACGAAGGTGTAACAACAATGGCTAAAGACGGATACGGTGAAATGAGCTGTATCTCATGCTGTGTGTCTCCACTTGACCCAGAAAATGAAGAACAACGCCACAACATCCAGTACTTCGGTGCTCGTGTAAACGTATTGAAAGCTCTTCTTACTGGTTTGAACGGTGGTTACGACGATGTTCATAAAGATTACAAAGTATTTGACATCGAACCAATCCGTGACGAAGTTCTTGAATTTGAATCAGTTAAAGCTAACTTTGAAAAATCTCTTGACTGGTTGACTGACACTTACGTAGATGCTTTGAACATCATCCACTACATGACTGATAAGTACAACTACGAAGCTGTTCAAATGGCCTTCTTGCCAACTAAACAACGTGCAAACATGGGATTCGGTATCTGTGGATTTGCTAACACTGTTGATACATTGTCAGCTATCAAATACGCTACAGTTAAACCAATCCGTGACGAAAATGGCTACATCTACGATTACGAAACAATCGGTGAATACCCACGTTGGGGTGAAGATGACCCACGTTCAAACGAATTGGCAGAATGGTTGATCGAAGCTTACACAACTCGTCTACGTAGCCACAAACTTTACAAAGACGCAGAAGCTACAGTATCACTTTTGACAATCACATCTAACGTTGCTTACTCTAAACAAACTGGTAACTCACCAGTCCACAAAGGTGTATACCTCAACGAAGATGGTTCTGTGAACTTGTCTAAACTTGAATTCTTCTCACCAGGTGCTAACCCATCTAACAAAGCTAAAGGTGGATGGTTGCAAAACTTGAACTCACTTGCTAGCCTTGACTTTGGTTACGCAGCTGATGGTATCTCATTGACAACTCAAGTTTCACCTCGTGCTCTTGGTAAGACTCGTGACGAACAAGTTGATAACTTGGTAACAATCCTTGATGGTTACTTTGAAAACGGTGGACAACACGTTAACTTGAACGTTATGGACTTGAACGATGTTTACGAAAAGATCATGTCAGGTGAAGACGTTATCGTACGTATCTCTGGATACTGTGTAAATACTAAATACCTTACTCCAGAACAAAAAACTGAATTGACACAACGTGTCTTCCATGAAGTTCTTTCAATGGATGATGCATTGGATGCATTGAACTAATCAAGTTCTTGAATAATGAAAAGGAACCCTCGGTCAGTCGACTGAGGGTTGTTTTTGGATTTTGATACTCTTCGAAAATCTCTTCAAACCACGTCAGCTTTATCTGCAACCTCAAAGCGGTGCTTTGAGCAACCTGCGACTAGCTTCCTAGTTTGCTATTTGATTTTCATTGAGTATTAAATATTTTAAGTCATTCTCTGAAGTGTCTCACTTTGTTTAAAAAGAGTTGGTTGAGGAAGTAGTCTGAAATAAAAACACCACACTTTGTAAGGAAACAAGGTGTGGTTGTATTTTATCTCTTAGACCAAGTTCTCTTCATAAAGAGAAGGAGGATTGGGTAAATCTCTAGTCGTCCTGCAATCATTGCAAAGGAGAGGAGAATTTTTGAGATAGGACTAAAGATTGAGAAACTAGATGTCGTTCCTAGAATAGGCCCGATATTATTGAAACAGCTAAAGACAGCGCTAGTAACGACCAGGAAATCATTGCTATCTAGGCTGACAATAAAGATAAGTGCTAACAGAATCATAGAATAGATGACAAAGTACTTGAGAATCTTATGCTGGGTATCTTTGTCAATCACCGTTTTATTAACATGGAGGGTCAAAACACGGTGGGGCGATAGGATTGATAAAATCTGGTTTTTAGCAATTTTTGAAAGGATGAGGCCTCGAATAACCTTGAGTCCACCTGCGGTTGAACCAGCAGAACCACCGATTCCCATGAGGAAGAGGAGGATAAACTGGGAGAAGAGGGGCCAGTTGGTAATATCTCCGTATCCAAAACCAGTCGTTGTAATGATATTGGAAACCTGGAAGAAGGCCATTTCAAAACTCTTTGAAAACCCTGGATAGAGATAGAGGGTATTGAGGCTAATCAAACCTGTAGAAACCAGTACGATGACCAAGTAACCCCGAAGTTCTTCGTCACCAAAGAAGGCCTTGACCCGACGGAGCATGAGGTAGTAGTAGAGATTGAAATTTACCCCAAAAACCAGAACTCCGATGCTAACCAGATAGGTAATCAGTGAGCTACCATAGTGGGCAATCCCGTCGTTATAAACTGTGAAACCTCCTGTACCTGCTGTACCCATAGCAATGACAAAACTATCAAATAGGGGCATACCAGCCAGATAATAGATGATGACAAAGAGGGAGAAGAGAGCTAGATAAAGGAGATAGAGAATTTGGGCAGTGTTTTTGAGTTTGGATACAACCTTACCAAAGACGGGACCAGGAACCTCAGCCTTCATCACTTCTAGGTGGCTATTCTTGGCATTATCCATAATAGCGAGTGCAAAAACAAGCACTCCCATCCCTCCAATCAAGTGGGTAAAACTTCGCCAGAAGAGGAGGGAACGGCTGAGGACCGAAACATCGTTCAGAATAGTTGCTCCAGTAGTTGTAAAGCCAGAACTAATCTCAAAAAAGGCATCAATAACGCTGGGAATTTGCCCAGCAAAGACAAAGGGGAGACCACCAAAGAAAGACCAAAGGATCCAACAGAGGGCAACAATCAAGATTCCCTCCTTGGCGTAAATCCGTTGATTTTTTGGCTTCTGCAAACTCCCTGAACCGCCTAGTAATACCAGAATCCCTATGGTCGAAAAGAGGGCTGTAAAGACTTGGCTCGATTCACGGTAATAGATAGCAACAGCCACAGGAACCAAAAGAAGAACAGCTTCAATCAAAAGCAACTTTGAAAGGAGGTAACGAATCATACTTTTATTCATCTCTTACCTCGCGATTAAGTCATAAATCTTAGTTATATTCGGCAACAAGGTCGTTACTAGAAGCTTGTCTCCAACTTCCAGCATCTCCTCTCCAGTAGGGAAAATCGTTTTGCCTTTTCGAATGATGGCTGCGATAAGAACCCCTTTTTTCAGTTTCAGTTGAGAAAGAGGTTTGGCAGTCATTTTATTGGCTTCCTTGATATGGAATTGCAGGGTTTCGATTTGGCCATTGGCTAGATGGTGCATGGCTTGAAGGTCTGAATACTGGGCATTAACCCGACCACGAATAAAGTGCATAATCGTATCTACAGCAATGCTTTTAGGAGTGATGATACTTGAAAAATCAGGTGCGTGGATAATCTCGAGGAGACTAGTACGATTGACCTTAGTGATATTTTTTTGTACACCTACGCTGTCAAGGAACATAGAGGTAATCAGATTTTCCTCATCAACCCCTGTCAGTGTCGCAACGGCATCATAATTTTGAGCACTTTCTTCCAGCAGGATATCTTTTGCAGTACCATCTCCTTGGACAATATAGAGATTTGGAAATTTCTCGCTAAAGAAGCTGGCGATTTCGGGATTGATTTCAATGACTTTGGTATCGATACGACTGTCTTTGAGAATACCAAGTAGATAATAGGCAATTCTTCCAGCCCCTACGATGAGAAGGCTCTTTACGGCGCGAGACTTGAAATAATTATGGAAGAGCATCATATCAACACGGTTACCAGTGACAAAGATTCTGTCTTTATCCTGTACAGTCATGTCACCACTTGGAATGATAATTTGATGATCCCTCTCTATAGCGCAGACAATAACATTGCCAAATTTTTTCCGAAAATCAGAAATGGGCATTTGGCAAAGACCGCTGGAAGATTTAACAGTAAATTCCATCAAGCTGACCCGTCCTCCAAAGAAACGTTCGACAGACAAGGCATTGGGGAAGTCAATGATATTGGCAATAGCGCGGGCAGCCAAAAGTTCAGGGTTGACGATAAGAGAAAAACCAAGAATATTCTTTTCTTTGAAATAAGAGTTAGAATATTCAGGGTTCCGCACCCGAACGATGGTTTCTTTAGCTCCCATTTTTTTGGCTAGAACAGCTGCAATCATGTTCACTTCATCGTACTCAGTCAGGGCGATAAAGATATCACAATCCTGGACACTGGCTTGCTCAAGGATGGTGAAATCGGCCCCGTTACCAAGGATACCCATGATATCAAAGCGATTAACAATATGATTGAGAACGGCTTCGTCTTGCTCAATCAGCAAAACATCATGCTTTTCTGCAACCAAGGAGCGACAGAGGGCAAAACCAACTTTTCCCCCTCCGACAAGGATAATTTTCATAATAAAACCTACTTTTTCATGATGTAACTATCATACCTTTTTTCAAGAAAAAATGCACCTACTAGCTAATAACAAGAGCTTTTAATGGAATTTTGTTATAAGGTAAAACTATACCCCAAACAATTGAAATAGCTATTAGCACCTTTCTCTGAAATATGGTATGATAAAGGGTATATGAGGAGACAAAATGAATAATAATTTACTGGTATTACAATCAGACTTTGGTCTGGTTGATGGTGCGGTATCGGCTATGATTGGAGTGGCTTTAGAAGAGTCTCCAACCTTAAAAATCCATCACTTAACGCACGATATCACGCCGTATAATATTTTTGAGGGGAGCTATCGTCTCTTTCAGACGGTGGATTACTGGCCTGAGGGAACGACTTTTGTATCGGTGGTTGACCCAGGTGTCGGCTCGAAACGTAAGAGTGTGGTTGCTAAGACTGCAAAAAATCAATACATTGTCACACCAGACAATGGGACGCTTTCTTTTATCAAGAAACACGTTGGCATTGTAGCTATTCGTGAGATTTCTGAAGTAGCCAATAGACGTCAAAATACAGAGCATTCTTATACCTTCCACGGTCGTGATGTTTATGCCTATACTGGTGCTAAACTAGCCAGTGGTCACATTTCTTTTGAGGAAGTGGGGCCAGAGCTCAGTGTAGACCATATTGTGGAGCTTCCAGTCGTAGAGACCATTATTGAAGATCATCTGGTCAAGGGAGCCATTGATATTCTAGATGTGCGTTTCGGTTCGCTTTGGACTTCTATCACGCGAGAAGAATTTTACAAGCTGGAACCAGAATTTGGTGACCGTTTTGAAGTGACTATCTATCATGCAGATATGCTGGTCTATCAAAATCAGGTTGTCTATGGCAAATCATTTGCAGATGTGAGAATTGGGCAACCCATTCTTTACATCAACTCTCTCTATCGTTTAGGTCTGGCTATCAACCAAGGTTCTTTTGCCAAGGCTTATAATGTAGGTGTCGGTTCATTTTGGACCATTGAAATAAAGAAAATAGAATCATAAAATAGGAGAATATAGATGAAAAATCAATCAATCAAACAAGTTGTTGCTATCGGTGTTGGAGCTGCGCTCTTTGTTGTTATCGGGATGATCAGCATTCCGACCCCTGTTCCAAATACAAGCATCCAGCTTCAGTATGCGGTACAGAGTCTCTTGTCTATCATTTTTGGCCCTCTAGTTGGTCTACTTGTTGGTTTAATTGGGCATGCGGTGAAGGACTCTCTTGCTGGCTACGGTCTTTGGTGGACTTGGATTATTGCTAGCGGTCTCTTTGGTCTAGCTGTAGGACTCTTTAGAAAATACATTCGAGTAACACAGGGTGTTTTTGAATTGAAGGATATTGTCTTCTTTAACCTCATTCAGATTGTCGCAAATGCTCTTGTTTGGGGTGTATTGGCACCACTTGGAGATGTTGTGATTTATCAAGAAGCGGCAGAAAAAGTATTTGCCCAAGGGATTGTTGCAGGTATTGCAAACGCGGTGACTATTGCTATCGCAGGAACTCTTCTTTTGATAGCTTATTCACGTACACAGACTCGTTCAGGAAGTTTGAAAAAGGATTAATATAAGGGAAAAGGCTGGGCAACCAGTCTTTTTCGATGTTTATAGACTAGTCAGGTAAGCAATCTAGGCTAGGAATCTTGTTGGTGCTAAGTTTTTAAGAGAAGAGTCTGCAAGAAGGGTTTAATTTATGATAAAATAGAAGTCTAAGAAGCGAACGAAGAGAGTAAGATGAAAGAAGCTATAATTGAGTGGAAGGATTTTTCTTTCCGATATGAAACACAACAAGAACCGACCTTGCAAGGGGTGGACTTGACCATTTATAAGGGAGAGAAAGTCTTAATTGTTGGACCATCTGGGTCAGGCAAGTCTACCTTGGGTCAGTGTTTGAATGGGATTATTCCCAATATTTACAAGGGTCAGATGTCTGGAGAATTTTGCATCAAGGGCCAAGCAGCCTTTGATATGAGCATCTATGATAAATCTCATCTGATCAGCACGGTTTTGCAGGATACAGATGGGCAATTTATCGGTTTATCCGTGGCAGAGGATTTGGCTTTTGCTCTGGAAAATGACGTGACAGCTCTAGATGAGATGAAAAGTCGTGTTCATAAATGGGCTGAAAAGCTGGACCTTCTTTCTTTACTGTCTCAGCGTCCCCAGGATTTGTCAGGTGGACAAAAGCAGCGAGTTAGTCTAGCTGGTGTCTTGATTGATGAGAGTCCGATTCTTTTGTTTGATGAGCCACTCGCCAATCTTGATCCCAAGTCAGGTCAGGATATTATCGAATTGATTGATCAGATTCATAAGGAAGAGGGGACGACGACCCTTATTATTGAGCATCGTTTGGAGGATGTTCTGCATCGCCCTGTAGATCGGATTGTCTTGATAAACGATGGTCGTATCCTCTTTAATGGGAGCCCTGATCAGTTACTGGCGACTGATTTATTGACCCAGAATGGAATTCGAGAACCACTTTATCTAACCACTCTCCGTCAATTAGGTGTGGATTTAGCCAAGGAAGAACAGTTAGCAAATCTGGATAACTTGTCTATCTCGAAAGGGCAGGTTCAGTTGCGAACGGAACTGGTAAAAGAGGCCCCAGAATTACAGTCACTCTTTAGACTAGAGGATGTGTCTTTTTCTTATGATGATAGACCAATTTTAAAATCCTTACATTTGGATATTAAAAAGGGTGAAAAGATTGCCATTGTCGGAAAAAATGGAGCAGGGAAATCAACCCTAGCCAAGGCCTTAAGTGCTTTTATTCAGACGGAAGGCCGCTATCTTTGGGACGAACAGGATATCAAAGGAGATTCTGTTGCAGAACGGGCAGAACGAGTAGGCTATGTGCTGCAAAATCCCAATCAAATGATTTCAACCAATATGATTTTTGATGAGGTGGCTCTAGGGCTTCGTTTGCGAGGTGTGGGCGAGCAGGAAATTGAAACGAGAGTCTATGAAACCTTGAAAATCTGCGGTCTTTATGAATTCCGTAATTGGCCGATTTCTGCCCTGTCATTTGGACAGAAAAAACGTGTCACTATTGCATCGATTTTGGTTTTAGGAGCTGAAATTATCCTCTTAGATGAACCGACAGCAGGTCAAGACCAAAAGAACTATACTGAGATTATGGAATTTCTAGAAGAACTGCATCAAAAAGGGCATACGATTGTCATGATTACTCATGATATGCAATTGATGCTGGATTATTCAGACAGAGCCCTTGTCATGGTGGATGGAGAATTGATTGCCGATACGGATCCAGCTAGTCTGTTGAGCAATCCGGAGTTGTTAGTAAAAGCCAATCTAAAAGAAACTTCAATCTTTAACTTGGCCAAGAAACTAGACGTGGATCCACTTGCTTTAACGGCATTTTACAAAGAAAGGAGAGAAGGATGCAAGCAAAATTAATCGGTTACCAGCATAGAGATACTGTGATTCATCGCTTGTCAGGAGCTGGTAAACTTCTCTTTTTCATTCTCGTGTCATTGGCTGCCATGATTAGCTATGATACCAGACTGCTTGTTCTGATTGCCATCTTTTCGGCCTTTCTCCTCTATTTGTCAGAAATCCGTTTTAAAGATGTTTCCTTTGTAGCCGTTTTTGCGACGGTATTTGCCGTTTTAAACGTCTTGATGGTCTATCTCTTTTCCCCTGAGTATGGGGTTGGACTTTACGGCGAGAGAAGTGTGATTTGGCAGGGAATCGGTGCTTACACTCTGACCAGCCAGGAGCTCTTTTATCTGCTAAATTTAGCCATTAAGTATCTCTGCACCATTCCTCTGGCTATTATCTTTTTGATGACAACTCATCCTAGTCAGTTTGCATCCAGTTTAAATCAAATTGGTGTGCCTTACAAGATTGCCTATTCTGTCAGCCTGACCTTGCGCTATATTCCAGATTTGCAGGAAGAATTCTTTACTATCAAGATGTCTCAGGAGGCGCGTGGGATGGAATTATCCAAGAAAGCTTCTCTTATGCAACGAATCAAAGGCAATCTGCGCATTATTACGCCCTTGATTTTTAGCTCGTTAGAACGCATTGATACCATTGCGACCGCCATGGAACTTCGTCGCTTTGGGAAAGAGAAAAAACGCACATGGTATAGTTATCAGGCTTTGAAAAAAGGAGACTATCTTACCTTGCTCTTGGCAGCTGTGTTTTTAGTAGCTAGTTTACTACTTATCTTTCAGAATCAGGGACGATTTTATAACCCTTGGAAATAGCTTGAAAAAATTGAAAAAATCAAGTCGTTTCTATTGACAATGATTCTGAAAGTGTTATACTAAGAAAGTAGTTTCGCTGATTTACTTCAAACCTGTTGTGAGGTAAGTTAACGATGCCTTAACCACGCTGTTTGCTGAGCTTGACTCCGGGCAGTGTGGCTATTTTTTTGCAATGGTGAAAGGAAGCAAGTCATGACAAATCACATTGTATTATTTGAACCCCAAATTCCACAAAATACAGGCAATATCGCGCGTACTTGCGCTGCGACCAATTCTCCCCTCCACATCATCAAGCCCATGGGCTTTCCTATCGATGACCGTAAGATGAAGCGAGCTGGTTTGGATTATTGGGATAAGCTAGAGATTTATTTTTACGACAGTTTGGAAGATTTTATGTCCCAGATGAAGGGAAAACTCTATCTGATTTCGAAATTCGCTGAGAAGGTGTATTCTGAGGTGGATTTATCGACTGACGAGGACCATTATTTTCTTTTTGGACGTGAAGACAAGGGCTTGCCTGAGAACTTTATGCGAGAACATCCTGAAAAAGCTCTCCGTATTCCTATGAATGATGAACACGTCCGCAGCCTCAATGTCTCTAATACAGTATGCATGATTGTTTACGAAGCCCTTCGCCAGCAGAATTTTGCAGGTCTTGAGCTTGTTCATACCTATGAAGTGGATAAATTGAAATAAAAAATGAAAATGAACAAAATGCTTGCGCTTGCAAGCGTTTTTTGTTATGATAAAAGAGTCTTCAGGGCAGGGTGAGATTCCCGACCGGCGGTAAATTTGACTAGCTATTTTAGCTTTCTCGTCGTTGTCTTGTCTCGATATACTTTAAGTATTATCTTCGACTGCGACGCCTAGATAAATCTAAAATATCTTAGCCAAATAAGTCCGCGAGCGCAAGCTGATGTGGTGAGATTCCACAACCGACAGTATAGTCTGGATGGGAGAAGACGAAAGAATAGCTTTGTCTGTTCTGATAGATTTATAGCTAGATTGTAACCGCTTGCTTTGTTTTAATAGAGTGAGAGGGAACTTTTGGGATATAAAAAGTGAGAATAGATAGAGGAATCCTTTCTAACTTCTTCTGATTTTATAGAAAATTGGAGGAACCTGTTATGACAAACACACGTCGACTTTCGACCATTGCAATTCTATCAGCCATCTCATTTGTGCTGATGTACTTTGACTTTCCGCTTTTGCCAGCGGCATCCTTCCTCAAGATCGAATTTAGTATCTTGCCAGTCCTTGTGGGTTTGGTGGTCATGGATTTGCCTGCTGCTCTAGGAGTTCTCTTGCTTCGCTCACTCTTGAAATTGCTTCTTAATAGCCAGGGAGTGAATACTTACATTGGTTTGCCGATGAATATCGTAGCTTTGGGAGTTTTTGTCATCGTATTTGCTTTGATTTGGAAAAAGGAACGGACAACCCTTCGTTTCCTACTAGGATCTCTAGCTGGAACTATTGGATTGACCGTGGCTATGTTGGTTCTCAACTATGTTTATGCTGTTCCTTTGTACGCTAAGTTTGCTAACTTTGATATTGGAAAAATTTTGGGACTTTCCAACTACCTAATGACCATGGTATTACCTTTTAACTTGATTGAGGGTGTAATCTTTGCCGTTTCATTCTGGTTGTTGTATGTTCTCTTGAAACCAACCTTAAAACATTATGAGAGATAAACAAACATTTTTAATGAAGGGCAGTTTTGCCCTTTTACTTTTCGTTATTCTTGGCTATATGGTCAAATTTTACCCTGAAACGCTGGTCGGTTTTGACCAACCGATTCAGACGGCTATTCGAGGAGACTTGTCAGATTACTTGACCATTCTTTTCAGGGCCATCACACGCTTGATTGATATCCCAGTGATTATCACTTGGGTTGTGCTGGTAGCTTTTGTCTTTTATCGTAAGCGGTGGAAGATTGAAAGCCTACTTATGCTGGGAAATTTGGCTTTGGCTGGTCTTTTAATCGTGACCTTTAAAAATATCTACCAGCGCCCACGACCAGCTATTTTGCACTTAGTTGAGGAGAAGGGATTTTCCTTCCCAAGCGGCCATTCTCTGGCTGTAACCTTGATGATCGGTTCTCTGATTGTCATTCTCAGTCAACGGATGAAAAATCCAGTATGGAGAAAAATCGTGCAAATCGTCCTTGCTCTCTATGTAGTCAGTGTGCTGGTATCAAGGGTCTATCTGGGAGTTCATTATCCATCAGACGTTCTTGCCAGTCTCTGTGTGGGCTTGGGAGTCTTGTTTATCGAGTTTCCCTTCTATGACAAGCTCCGCTTCCAATGGCGATTTAAAGGCAAGCAGAAGTGAGCATCAAATTCCCTTGAGGAGAAAGAAATGAAAGTCAATATAAAAGCTCTTCATCCTACTCAACTATACTTATCAGAAAAGAAACTAGAAGGCATCCAGACACTTTATAAGTCAGCAGAAATAATCAATGTTGCTCCAATCAGTATTCTTGCCTTTGGAGATTACTTGTTGATTACAGATGGGCATCACAGGGCTTATCAGGCTTTATTGGCAGGTCAAGATACGATTTCTGCTGAGTGGGATAGAGACGGCGGTGATGAACTATATCATCTCTATGCGCAAGCTTGTGAGGAAAGAAAGATTTACTCTGTGCTGGATTTAAAAAATCATATCTTACCTCAAGATGAGTATGAAGCAAAATGGTATAACTGGTGTGAGGGTTTTAATCAAGCAGCAACTCTCTTATTGAAAGGGAAAGTAGATGAAAGAGATCTTACAAATAGATAATACACTGCGTCTTGTTCCTTATTATCAGGTCAATCATTGTGAGGAAGCTTTTGCTTGGTATCAGGATGTGAACTTGGTTTACCTCGTAGATGGTGTGAAGAGACCGTACAGTCCAGCGACCTTGGAAGCTATGTATTCCTATTTGGATCAGCATGGTGAGCTTTTTTGGATTGAAGTTAAGGAGAAGGGGGAATGGTTTCCAATTGGGGATGTTACACTATCTCAGGATAATCTTCCCATTGTGATTGGGAATCCCGCTTACCAACATCGAGGACTTGGGAAAAAGATTCTAAGTACTTTGATTGAATTGGCTCTAGTAAAAGGATGGAAAGAATTGAGAGTCAAGGAAATCTACACCTACAATCATGCTTCTAGGAGGTGTTTCAAGTCTCTTGGATTTGTGGAAGATGGAGCAACAGAAAAAGGAACGAGTTTTATATTGAAATTAGTCTAATCTAACTTGTTTTTTAACTAAAAATCTGATAAACTAAGTAGTAATTGAATAGAAATCTGCAAGACTAGTAACTCAAGGGAAGTATATCAGGGAGGAGAGCCGTGACTGCAAGCTCTCTATATGAAAGCTGGGGGAATTCACTTGCGCATGGATTTAGAAATGAAGGTCTGACTTGTCAGATGAAAACGGATGGTACCGCGTGTCAACGCTCCGAGTGGAGTTTTTGGCATGTGGTTTTCTTTTTATCTACGAGCGACTGATGGAGGAATTATGTCAACTATTGAAGAACAATTAAAAGCGCTTCGTGAAGAAACGCTGGCTAGCTTGAAGCAGATTTCTGCTGAAAATGAAAAAGAGATGCAAGACTTGCGTGTCTCTGTCCTTGGTAAAAAGGGTTCGCTTACTGAAATCCTCAAAGGGATGAAAGATGTCTCTGCTGAGATGCGTCCAATTATCGGGAAACATGTCAATGAAGCTCGTGATGTTTTGACAGCTGCTTTTGAAGAAACAGCTAAGCTCTTGGAAGAAAAGAAAGTCGCGGCTCAACTGGCTAGCGAGAGTATCGATGTGACGCTTCCAGGTCGTCCAGTTGCGACTGGTCACCGTCACGTTTTGACACAAACCAGTGAAGAAATCGAAGATATCTTCATCGGTATGGGTTACCAAGTCGTGGATGGTTTTGAAGTGGAGCAAGACTACTATAACTTTGAACGTATGAACCTTCCAAAAGACCACCCAGCCCGTGATATGCAGGACACTTTCTACATCACAGAAGAAATCTTGCTTCGTACTCACACGTCTCCAGTTCAGGCGCGTGCTATGGATGCACATGATTTTTCAAAAGGGCCTTTGAAAATGATCTCGCCAGGGCGTGTGTTCCGTCGTGATACAGACGATGCGACCCACAGTCACCAGTTCCACCAAATCGAAGGTTTGGTTGTTGGGAAAAATATCTCTATGGCAGACCTTCAAGGAACGCTTCAGTTGATTGTCCAAAAAATGTTCGGTGAAGAGCGTCAGATTCGTCTGCGTCCATCTTATTTCCCATTCACAGAGCCATCTGTTGAAGTGGATGTTTCTTGCTTCAAGTGTGGTGGAGAAGGCTGTAACGTATGTAAGAAAACAGGTTGGATCGAGATTATGGGGGCCGGTATGGTTCACCCACGTGTCCTTGAAATGAGTGGTATCGATGCGACTGTTTACTCTGGATTTGCCTTTGGTCTTGGACAAGAACGTGTAGCTATGCTTCGTTACGGAATCAACGATATCCGTGGATTCTACCAAGGAGATGTCCGCTTCTCAGAACAGTTTAAATAAGATTGAAACCTGAAACACAGTCCTATACAGTTCTAGTCATTTTCTCTAGATGAGAATGGCAAGGACTGACTCGAAGAAAAAGAAAGGAATTGAAAAGGTCCCGCTTGGTGGGATCTTACAATCAGAATTATGCTTGTATCTTATAAATGGTTAAAAGAATTGGTGGACATTGATGTGCCATCACAAGAGTTGGCTGAAAAAATGTCAACTACAGGGATCGAGGTAGAAGGTGTCGAATCACCTGCTGCTGGTCTCTCAAAAATTGTCGTTGGTGAGGTCTTGGCTTGTGAAGATGTGCCAGAAACTCACCTCCATGTTTGTCAGGTTAACGTTGGCGAAGAAGAAGCCCGTCAAATCGTCTGTGGTGCCCCAAATGTGCGTGCTGGGATCAAGGTCATGGTGGCACTTCCGGGAGCTCGTATCGCTGACAATTACAAAATCAAAAAAGGAAAAATCCGTGGCTTAGAGTCACTTGGAATGATCTGTTCACTTGGTGAATTGGGAATTTCTGACTCAGTTGTACCAAAGGAATTTGCAGATGGCATCCAAATCTTGCCAGAAAATGCCGTTCCTGGGGATGAAGTCTTTTCTTACCTAGACTTGGATGATGAAATTATCGAACTTTCTATCACACCAAACCGTGCGGACGCTCTTTCTATGCGTGGGGTGGCTCATGAAGTGGCAGCCATCTATGACAAGACAGTCAACTTTAAAGAATTTACTCTAACAGAAACAAATGAAAGTGCAGCAGATGCCCTTTCTGTGGGCATTGATACAGACAAGGCACCTTACTATGCGGCTCGTATCTTGGACAATGTGACTATCGCACCAAGTCCACAATGGTTGCAAAATCTACTCATGAACGAAGGTATTCGTCCCATCAATAACGTAGTGGACGTGACCAATTACATCCTGCTTTACCTTGGTCAACCAATGCATGCCTTTGACTTGGAGACCTTTGAAGGGACTGACATCCGTGTGCGTGAAGCGCGTGCTGGTGAAAAATTGGTGACCTTGGATGGTGAAGAACGTGACTTGGAAGTAAATGACTTAGTCATCACTGTGGCTGACAAGCCAGTAGCTCTTGCAGGTGTCATGGGTGGTCAAGCAACAGAAATCTCTGAAAAATCTAGTCGTGTTGTCCTTGAAGCTGCTGTCTTCAATGGCAAATCTATCCGTAAAACTAGCGGTCGCTTGAATCTTCGTTCTGAGTCGTCTTCTCGCTTTGAAAAAGGCATCAATGTGGAAACAGTCAATGAAGCGCTTGATGCGGCGGCTAGCATGATTGCAGAACTTGCTGGTGCGACGGTTCGTAAGGGCATCGTTTCAGCAGGTGAGCTTGATACTTCTGATGTGGAAGTTTCTTCTACCCTTGCAGACGTTAACCGCGTCCTTGGAACAGATTTATCATACGCTGATGTTGAAGATGTCTTCCGTCGTCTTGGCTTTGGCCTTTCTGGAAATGCAGATAGTTTTACAGTCAGCGTACCACGTCGTCGTTGGGATATCACCATTGAAGCAGACCTCTTTGAAGAAATCGCTCGTATCTATGGATATGACCGCTTGCCAACTAGTCTTCCAAAAGACGATGGAACAGCTGGTGAATTGACTGCGACACAAAAACTTCGCCGTCAAGTTCGTACGATTGCTGAAGGAGCAGGCTTGACAGAAATCATTACCTACGCTTTGACAACGCCTGAAAAAGCTGTTGAGTTTACAGCTCAACCAAGTAACCTTACAGAACTCATGTGGCCAATGACCGTGGATCGTTCAGTTCTCCGTCAAAATATGATTTCTGGTATCCTTGATACGGTGGCTTATAATGTGGCTCGTAAGAATAAAAACTTGGCCCTTTATGAGATTGGAAAAGTCTTTGAACAAACAGGTAATCCAAAAGAAGAACTTCCAAATGAGATCAACAGCTTTGCCTTTGCCTTGACAGGCTTGGTGGCTGAAAAAGATTTCCAAACGGCAGCAGTTCCAGTTGATTTCTTCTATGCTAAGGGAATTCTAGAAGCACTCTTTACTCGCTTGGGGCTAGAAGTGACCTATACAGCAACAGCTGAGATTGCTAGTCTCCACCCAGGTCGTACAGCTATGATTTCCCTCGGTGACCAAGTTCTTGGTTTCCTTGGCCAAGTGCATCCAGTCACTGCTAAGGCTTACGATATTCCAGAAACGTATGTAGCTGAGCTTAACCTTTCAGCCATCGAGGCTGCCCTTCAACCTGCTACTCCATTTGTGGAAATCACGAAATTCCCAGCAGTCAGCCGTGACGTTGCCCTTCTTCTCAAAGCAGAAGTGACTCACCAAGAAGTTGTGGATGCTATCCAAGCTGCAGGTGTGAAACGTTTGACAGATATCAAACTCTTTGACGTCTTCTCAGGTGAGAAATTGGGGCTTGGTATGAAGTCAATGGCTTATAGCTTGATCTTCCAAAATCCAGAAGACAGCTTAACGGACGAAGAAGTCGCACGCTACATGGAAAAAATCCAAGCTTCTCTCGAAGAAAAAGTCAATGCAGAAGTGCGTTAAGTTATTAGAGTTTGAAATAAAAATTTAGACTTAAACATAAAAAACGAATAAAACTAGTTTTCTGGAGAGTCAGAATTTTGTTTTATTCGTTTTTTTTGATTGCTTTAAACAAGGTCAGTTTCTCTTTGACGTATGACAATTATAAATAAAGATCAGTTGATAGCAGATTGAATCTAGAGTAGTATATCGTGATTGCTAAAACATTTCTAGAAATTAATTTGCCTTTCCTAATCGATTTGTTCACCTTTTATTTCAATCTATTATATCTGAAATTTCAAAATACGGTTTTAAACTATCGGTTGAATACTGTTAAGAATGAATAAAGTCAAACTACCTTTTCTTAGCATTTAATAATTTGAGTTCCTGCCCCTTAGTGATTGACATTCTTATTTTTACCCTCTCTATATATTAAATAGAGGGCAAGTAAAAAAGTCCAGTTTAAGATTGAAATGATTAACAAATTTCGAGATAAAATGTAAGGTTCGTACAATTCTCCTTCAGGTAAAAAAATAGATTGATAGGATAGACATATAATTGCGAGTAGAAATGATAGTAATATGCAGAGCTTTCCTATTATATTGGTGTTCATATGTTTTATCTATAGATTAATCTATATTCTCCTCTAATTGGTCGTTTTACAGTATATGAATTTCTGCTAAATTCTCCACCGTCGTAAAATCTAGCAATTCTAGTTCCACTTTCGATTTCATATAAAACCCTAAATCCAACGTAAGCGCTTCTTCTTGGAGGGACATTTAATGTGTAACCGACACCACTAGATATAGAAGCCTGAGCTCCGATATTAATACCTTTTACATCTCCCGATATACTTGTGCCAAAAGTTTTACTTTGATTTACGGATATACTAGCACCTGCTCTTCCTGTAGTCACTGTGTAGCTAACAGGTGTATAGTTAGACCATTCTTTTCGATACCGTACATTTGTTTTTTGATAAGTAAGTCCTCCATAGCTTCGACTTTGACCTATGGTTTCTGTATTAGTATTTGTTTCATCTGCATAAATCTCGTTTGTATTGAGCAATGATAGAGCTCCTATAACAGAGAAAAGAATGAGAGATTTTGCTAGCTTATTGGTATTATTCATTTTATTTTTTCTCCTTTATTTATGTATTCAATTTATGGAAGCCACGGCCAGAGTGGTTTACTAAATAACAAAACCAGAAGAGGTAAGATACTTGCTATTCTAGTTTTTACGATGAAATGTACGATTCTCATATGATATTCCTCCTTGTTTTTTATTTATAGATAGTATACAATAAAAAATGTAAGCGTTTTTGTGTATGACAAGTTTTTTTGCGCCTGAAATTTTGGAGGTAAGTAGATGAGATGGGATTACTATAAGATTTTTAAAAAAATACGAGAAGATAAGCATTTATCTCAAACTCAGGTGGCAGGGCAAATGGTTAGTAGGCAGTCGGTTGCTGCATTTGAGAGCAATAAGGCGACGCCAAAATTTGAGAATATGGAATATCTCCTAAGACAAATGGATATGACTTTTGCAGAGTTTCAATATATTTGTGATTATTATCAACCTAATGAACGGATGAACATTATGATGAAATTACAAGAACTAACCACACTAATGACTAGGGAGCAAATTGAAAATCTTGTAATACAGTGTAGAAGTTACTTGAAAACATGTGACGATATACCTATTTTTAGGAGGATGCAATTATTACAATTATATTTACAGGATGATAAAGAAGTTAATAATCAACTTTTAGCTGAGCAAATTTGGAAAGAATTACAAAGTTACGAAGAGTGGTATCTAGGAGATTTAACCTTATTGGTAGGAATTTTACCTTATGTCTCTATGGAAAGTGTCTTAACTTTGACTGACCAGATATTGGAGACTTTAAAACGGTATGAATCATACGTTAACATTAAGGAAGCTAGATTTACCATTCTTTCTAATCTAGTAGTAACTTTCTTGTATAATGACTATAGAGAAAAATCATTGGAACTTATTAAACTTGCTTTAAAAACGGCTCAATTAACACATAGAAGTGATTATCTTGGTTTTTGCTGGGTTTATAAGGGAATACTTCAGAAAGACTACCGATTGGTAGATAAAGGATTACTCCTTCTTGAAATAACAGATGAACTGGTTTCTTATAAAAAATGTTGTCAAGAAATTATTCGCTTTTTTCCAGAAGTCTTAGAGGAAGAAAACTTTATGAGGAAAAAGGAGTTACTCAAATAACAATTCAGGATCAAAAATTGACAGTTGAGGAGCGGAGGTGATAAATTGAGTTTGCTACTGTATAATGTACTCATAGCTCAAAGTACCCTAAGATTTTTTACTAAAATGAGGATGACAAAAATGGACATAAATTATTGTAAAAGGCTATCAAAAAGGAGTATAATGAGTGCAAGACATTTCGGAGGTGAAAGATGCTAGAAGTAAGAAGTCTAGAGAAAAGTTTTGGATCCAAGCAAGTTTTATTTGGTATTGACTTTCAAGCGCGACCAGGTCGTATTTTGGGACTAGTCGGAAAAAATGGTGCTGGGAAAACAACGATTTTCCACAGTATTTTGAAATTTTTAGAATACCAAGGAGAAATCAGTCTGGATGGGCAGGATATCCGTCAGGAAACCTATGCTCGGATTGGCTATCTGCCTGAAGAACGCAGTCTCATGCCTAAGTTGACAGTCCTTGAACAAGTTCGTTATTTGGCGACTCTAAAAGGCATGGATGCCAAGGAGGTCAAGGAAAAACTCCCTCAATGGATGAAGAGGTTGGAAGTGAAAGGGAAGCTGACAGATAAAATCAAGAGTCTGTCAAAAGGAAATCAGCAGAAGATTCAGCTCATCATTACTCTGATTCATGAACCAGATTTGATTATCTTGGATGAGCCTTTCAGTGGATTGGACCCAGTCAATACTGAACTGCTCAAGCAAGTCATTTTTCAGGAAAAAGAGCGCGGAGCAACCATTATCTTCTCTGACCATGTTATGACCAACGTCGAGGAACTTTGTGACGATATTTTGATGATTCGAGATGGCCGTGTGGTCTTGCATGGGCCGGTCCAGGATGTCCGTAATCAATACGGGAAAACGCGTCTCTTTGTTTCAAGTGAACGAAGCAAGGAAGAATTGGAAAACCTTCCTCATGTCAAACAGGTGAGCTTGACCAAACAAGGCAGTTGGAAATTGATCTTGGAGGACGAGAGTGCTGGTAGAGAACTCTTCCCAATCTTGACTCAGGGGCAATATATCGCAACCTTTGACCAACAAGCGCCAACAATCGATGAAATCTTTAAACTAGAATCAGGGGTGGAAGTATGAGAAATATGTGGGTTGTAATCAAGGAAACCTATCTTCGACATGTCAAATCGTGGAGTTTCTTCTTTATGGTGATTTCACCGTTCCTCTTTTTAGGAATCTCTGGAGGAATTGCTTATCTCCAAGGTTCTTCAATGGCTAAAAATGATAAAGTGGCAGTAGTGACAACAGTGCCATCTGTAGCAGAAGGACTGAAGAATGTAAATGGTGTTAACTTTGACTATAAAGACGAAGCAAGTGCCAAAGAAGCGATTAAAGATGAAAAATTAAAAGGCTATCTGACTATTGACCAAGAGGATAGTGTCTTGAAGGCAGTTTATCATGGCGAAACGTCGCTTGAAAATGGAATTAAATTTGCAGTTACAGGTACACTCAATGAACTGCAAAATCAGCTTAATCGTTCAACGGCCTCCTTGTCTCAAGAGCAGGAAAAACGCTTAGCGCAGACAATTCAATTCACAGAAAAGATTGATGAAGCCAAGGAAAATAAAAAGTTTATTCAAACAATGGCGGCAGGAGCCTTAGGATTCTTTCTTTATATGATTCTGATTACCTATGCGAGTGTGACGGCTCAGGAAGTTGCCAGTGAAAAAGGCACCAAAATTATGGAAGTCGTCTTTTCTAGCATAAGGGCTAGTCACTATTTCTATGCGCGGATGATGGCTCTGTTTCTAGTGATTTTAACGCATATCGGGATTTATGTTGTAGGTGGTCTGGCAGCCATTCTGCTCTTTAAAGATTTGCCATTCTTGGCTCAGTCTGGTGTTTTGGCTCACTTGGGAGATGCATTCTCACTGAATACATTGCTCTTTATTTTGGTCAGTCTCTTTATGTATGTAGTCTTGGCAGCCTTCCTAGGATCTATGGTTTCTCGTCCTGAGGATTCAGGAAAAGCCTTGTCGCCTTTGATGATTTTGATTATGGGTGGTTTTTTTGGAGTGACAGCTCTAGGTGCAGCTGGTGACAATCTTATCTTGAAGATTGGTTCTTATATTCCCTTTATTTCGACCTTCTTTATGCCATTTA